>JAESSH010000018.1 GCA_016764205.1 Sulfurimonas sp. | reverse complement strand
AATAGAATAGACGGTTGTTGTTTTTTATTAGTTATTTCTAAGTAATATATTCCAACTGTTAGTTAGTACTATCAGTCTATTACTTGCTTAGTTTTCAATGATCTCAAACAACTCTAAACCCATCAACACGATGTGTCATTGTTTGTGGATGGGAATTATAGGAAAGAATTGCTTAGTAGTCGCTTAATGTTGTTGGGAGTTTGAAATGTTTTTGTTGGGGGACCACACTGACGAGCTTAAACCTCTGCTATCCAGCCACCACCAATTAATTTATCATCATCATAAAACACTGCTGCTTGACCTCTTGCTACTCCAAATACACTCTCTTTTAGTACTACAGTAGCTTTGTCGTCTTCTATAATAACATGGCAAGGAACAGCCTTCGTTCTATACCTTAACTTAACTGTTGTTTTAAAATCTTTTTTGTCATTAAACATATTTAAATTATCTAAAACAACACGGTTACATTCAAGTTCTTCTTTTTTCCCTACTACTATTTGGTTTTTTTCAGGATCCATACTTAAAACAAAATGCGGCTCATGCGCACCCTTAACCGTAAAACCTTTACGCTTTCCAATTGTATAATGCATATAGCCTTTATGCTCACCAACAACATTACCATCTTTGTCTAAAACTTCTCCAACATTATCTACATTTACATGTTTTTTCAACACTTCAGTATATGTAGTTTCGACAAAGCATATTTCACTTGATTCAGGCTGTGAAGCAAAGGATTCTAGACCCTCTAAGGAAGCAGCAATTTTTTTAATATCCGTTTTATGCCTACTTCCAAGTGGAAAGATTAAACGAGGTAAATTTTCTTTTTTAACATAAAATAAAAAATAACTTTGGTCTTTTGTATCATCTTCTGCTTGATAAAAGTATTCTCCATCTGTTTTTATGTAATGTCCAGTTGCTAAAAAATCAGCACTTATACTGTCTGCAAAATTTATCATTTCCCCAAACTTTAAACTTCTATTACACAGAGCACATGGGTTNGGTGTTTTTCCCTCTTCNTACGTGTCAATAAATGGTTTATACACTTTTTCACGAAATACGTCTTGTAAATCTAAAACATGGAGTTTTATGCCTACGTAGTCGGCAGCTTTTTGCGCACGTGCTTGATGTATTTCATGATAACCAGGTTTTGAGTGAAGTTTCATATACAAACCTTCTACCTCATAGCCTTCTTCTTTTAATAACAAGCTTGTTATTGTAGAGTCAACACCCCCACTCATACCAACTAATACTTTTTTTGATTTACTCATTTTTCTCACCATTTTTAAAACTAGATAAGGATTTAAAGTATCTCGTCTTCTCTAATCCTGCATCTTTTAACACATTTAACTGATCGCGTAAGGATTCTTCTATCTCATTAGCAATACATTCTAAATCATCTGTTAACCTAATCATATTCAAATCATCTAAATCTATCATATTATGATAAAGTAACTTGGATTCTATAAATTCTAATAAAGCTTTATAAAACTCAACTCCTATCACAAAGATTTTTACCCCTGTTACCTTTTTTGTTTGTACTAATGTTAATGCTTCAAAAAGTTCGTCTAAAGTACCAAAGCCACCTGGTAAAATAACATATGCCATAGAATATTTCACCAGCATTACTTTTCTAGAAAAGAAATAATCAAAACTAAGCTCTTTTGTTGTATATGGGTTTCTAGATTGTTCAAAGGGTAAATCAATATTTAAGCCGATAGATTCTACCTCTTTATATTGACTTGCCCCTTTGTTTGCAGCTTCCATAATCCCCGGTCCACCACCAGTAATAATATTAAAACCACGTTTGGCTAATATTGATGAAAGTTTCTCTGTTTCTTTATAATAAAAGTCATTTTCATCAGTTCTTGCACTTCCAAAAATTGTTACAGACGGACCAAGTTCTCCAAGTTCATCAAAGCCTTTTACAAAATCAGCTAAAATCTTAAATACACTCCAGACATCAGCCGACTTTATATCCTTAATATATTTTTTTGTTAATTCAGACCTATCATCCATTCTTTACTCTTTTAACTGTATTAATCTATCTTTTTTTGAACCTACAGAAGTTATTTGTACTCCAAAGTTACCATCCACAATCACCACTTCTCCTAAGGCAATCACATGATTATCTACCAATATCTCAAGTGGATCATTTGCTAGTTGGTTTAGTTCTATAACAGATCCTATATCCATATTTAACACATCTTTTAAGAGCATTTTTTTACGTCCAATACGAACTCTTACTGGTAATTTTACATCCATTATAAGTGCAATATTTTTCATCTCATCATTATTTATGCTAACACTCGCAAGAGGCTCATCATAGCTCGCTTTACTTATCTCATCTGAAGTATTTACTGCATTTTTATCCAAAGATATTGCATTCTTTAATTGCTCATCAATAATAAACATATATAATGAATTTAATTCGCCTATATTAAATTTATAAATATACATTGTATTAAAGTTTTCCAGGCTTACTTCTTCTCCCTCATTTTTAAACTCAATTTCATCAATCACAAAAGAAAGGATAGGCATCTCCTTCTGAGCTGACAAGCTATTTGCAATAGCTCCAAAAATATTTGAAATGATTTCTTTTGAAGCGTCTAAATCATCTTCTGAGACATCTTCTCTATCACTAACTTCTTCTCCCATCATTAAATCAGCTAAAGAAGCGGCTAAATTGGCAGGAAGAGCTATCATAGCTTTTGCATCTACTGCACCAGAAACTGTTATTTTCACCAATACAATAGGAGGAATAATATTTGATATTATACTTAACTCTTGTTCTTCTTGAAGTTCCAAAGAAGGGGCTTCTCCAATCAATGCTTCAATTGTAGCAGCTGTTTCATTTTCAAATAATTTAGTAAATTCATTCATTTATTTATTCCTCTTAACTTGGAAGATATTATTGGTTGATAATATCTTTTACCCCTGATATTTTTTCACGTCTAAGTCGTTCGAAATTTTCAAGCGCTCGCTTAACTGCATCTTTTTCTGTATCAATCACTTCAGTTACTTGTATAGACTTTCGAAACCTATGAAGACCAATTTCACCTTTAAATCGGTCTTTGCCATCAACAGATAAGGTAACAATATTATTAGCAGCATTCGTAAGCCTGAGCACATCATTTACTTTTAAGCCTAGNACATCACCNAATGTNAACTCTGCATCACCTANNTTAGCCTCTATATTTACCTTNGCTCCNCCAAGNAGNACTTGAAGTTCCGTATTTCTACTCTTTTTCGAACTTGTTTCATTGAGCATTANATCTCNACTTGCAAGTTTTGGAAGTATTGGNTCAAGAGANATAACGGGATAACAAATATTCATCATACCTGAACTATGCCCAATAATTATTTCCATTACTACCATTACTACAATCTCATTTTGTGCNACAATTTGNACAACATTTGGACTTGATTCTTTTGATTCTATTGTTGGGTAAATATCCATAACAGGACCCCAAGCCTCTTTAAGTGTACTCATCATAACTCGTAAAATCGTCTCAAACAAACTTANTTCTATATCTGAAAATTCACGNCTTGCATCAAAAGGNTCGCCCTTTCCTCCAAGNANTCTATCTAGCATTGGAAANGCNATAGAAGGNTTAATCTCTATAACACCACTNCCTTCTAATGGTTTNACAGAAAACACATTAAAACTTGTNGGATTNGGAAGTGACATTAAAAACTCACCATAGGTCATNTGATCTACTGAATGAAGTTGTATTTCAACAATCGAACGCATAATAGATGAAATTTGAGAGGCTAAAGACCTGGCCATTTTATCATGAACACCACGAAAAGCTCGTAATTGTTCTTTTGAGACTCTATTTGGTCTTTTAAAGTCGTAAAGTGTTACTTCCCTTTGAGGAAGAAGACCNTCTTCATCTTCGTCNTCAAATACGTCATCACCCTCGTCNTCAACNACNTCNAGNAGTGCATCAATCTCTTCTTGNGAAAGTATATCTGCCATATTATGCTCCTACATTTTCTTTTATTTTATGAATCACNGCTTTATGAATCTGNGAAATTCTAGATTCTGTAATATTTAANATATCACTAATCTCCTTAAGCGTTAATTCTTCAAANTAATAAAATTGAATGACCAGCTGTTCTCTTTCTTTAAATTCTAAAAGAATAGTTTTTATCACTTCAATAAGTTGNTCTCTCTCAACACNAGCAAGTGCNGCNCCTTCATCACCAATATGGAGTTGATCATGTAAAGGCATNACAGTNTAAATAGTTGAAGCAATTCTAGCATCNTGTACTTTTGCAATAGGTTCTTGTAACATATCNGCNAACTCTTTGTCTGTAGGCTCTTCTTCATGGGTAAGTCTATNNTCTTCTACTGCATAATCAATTGCTTTTACTAATTTACGACTCGCTCTACTTAAAATATCTAAACTTCTAAGATAATCAAGCATAGCTCCATAAACTCTCTTTTTTGCGTAACCCCAAAATGAATCATTGAGAGTTTCATCATATCTCCGGGCTAGTTTAATCAACTCTTCCGTGCCTATTGCAGAGAGATCTAAAAAGTCTATTGAGCTTGGTAATCTTTCTTTAAGTCTAAACGCCATTGCTTTAACAGCTGGTAAGTACTGAATTGCTAATTCATCTTCTTTATGCTTCATTTCTTCTACATACAAATTACTCATGCTTTATTCACTCTATTTTCAGAGTCCATTTTAATCGTTACATCTGTGATTTTACATGCTGCATCTATGAGCTTTTCTCTTTTGTTAATTTCTTTTACAAACATATCTAAATCTCTTTCATGTACCTCTTTTGGAAAACAAGCAGAACGTGCCGTTAATGTTTTAAAATACATAGCTATAATGATGTGTGAAAAAAGATAGAAGAATGTAGTTATTAAAAATGTATATACTAAAAGTCCTTGTGCGTCAAAAGACTTTAAGATTCCAAAAATAATTCCTACAAAAAAACCTTGAACAGTAAAAAAGTATACAAAATTTTCACCTAACATCAATTACCTCATATTAGAAATGCTTTATCAATCGTCTAAACAATCCACTAAGCCCACTTTCATTGGATGTAACCAGCACATTACGTTCCAATCTTGCATTAATTTTATTTGCAATCGCAACTATATCTTTATAAGGTTGCGATGATGTATGCTCAACACAAAAAAGAGAACGTCTTTTTACCGATGAAGAAACTTTAATATCTTCGTTAACCTTACCAATAAGGTCAAGTTTTAAATCTGTTCCAATATTTGCTAAAGCAACCTTTTTAATCTTTGAAAATACACCGAGCGCCTCTTTAGTATTTCTTACTTGATTCATTATCATGCTAACATCATTTCGCAAGGTTGCGATAGTTTTTATAGTTGCATATGCATCTGTAATCGCTGCAGGGTCGGGGACGGTGACGACTATTACATCATCAGCCGCATTTAAAAACATTTGAATATGCTCCCCAATTCCAGCACCAGTATCTATAATCATTATATCAAGTTTATCTAAGATTTGTGCCTCTT
The DNA here is from genome assembly GCA_016764205.1 of Sulfurimonas sp. Next base: position 6,702 of record JAESSH010000018.1, on the reverse strand, counting down.
CCATAAATCTTTCAAAGAGAGCCATATTAGAATACTTTAATATTTCATCACCACTTTCACCTGGGATAAGAATCAAGTTTCTAGTGATTGGAATTAATATTTCTGAAACACTTGCTTCACCTTTAAGTACATGCAATATATTTTTCTTAATCTTTACATTAAACATTACATCAAGATTAGCCAAGCCAATATCTGCATCAAATATTCCAACATTAAGTCCACTTTGAGAAAGAACATAGGCTAAATTTGAGCTAATTGTACTCTTTCCTACTCCACCTTTTCCACTTGTAATAGCAATAAACCTAGTCTTCTTAGATTTTGCTTTAGTCTTAGAGGCATTAGAAGCAACAAGTTCTTCTAACTTTTGTGCTTGGTTTCCCATCATGCTTTACTCCGGTTAAAACCATGTAACAAACACTCAACTAAAAAGTCACTACTTGCTCGAACTAAATCCTCTGGAACTTCTTGTCCAACAGAAAAGTAACTAATAGGCTTTTTTGTTTCATAGGCAAGTGAAAAAATATTTCCAAAACCACGTGTCTCATCAAGCTTTGTAAACATCATAGTATCAATATTTAAAGTAGCAAAATTATCATAAGTTGCTTGGAGGTCTTCATATTTAATAGAGCTAGGCATCACAAGAACAACATCTACATTATACTCTGTATCGTTTGCNCTTAAACACTCATAAATTTTCTCAATTTTCCCTTTGTCATANGGACTTGANCCCATAGTNTCAATTAAAATATAGTCACAATGTCTAAGAGAGTTCAAGGCTGTTGAAAAGTCAGCAGGATCAACAACGGTCTCAATACCAAGCTTCATCATACGTGCATACTGCATTAACTGTTCTACAGCACCTATCCTATAAGTATCTAAGACTACTAGCCCTACCTTATATTTTTTTTCCATCAAAAAAGAATATCTCGCTGCTAGCTTTGCTATGGAGGTTGTTTTTCCTACGCCGGTTGGACCAACAAGCATGATCACTTTCTTACTCCCTAGAGCTGGTAGACTTTCTAATCTAATTGGAATCATCTTTCTTAACAAAGTTTGAAAGTAGCGTTTTACAGTTGTAGAATTTTCTTTCATTTTAGTGGGCATATGTTCTAAGGTAATTTTCATAATATCATTAAGATGCTCTTGACTCATACCACTTTGAGAGGCTAGTCGATAAATCTCAGCAAATTCAGGAGGAATAGGACTTTCTAATGAAGGAGCTTTTTCATCCCAGAACATATTTTGGATGAGCTTTACCTTATCACTAAGATTATTTATTTCAGACTTAATCTCTTTGAGTTCTTTTGGTTGAATAGCTACTTTAGGAGGTTTTGAAGCTCCATACTGGAATTCAGAGTCTGTAACATCTGAAATTTTCGAAATTTGTTGCGCCGCATTCGATATATCAAATAATATATCTTCACTCTCTTCTATGATAGGTTTTTGTTTATGAAGTGGTTTAGGGGTGTATCCGAATCCTGTATTTGCAGACTTTTGCTTTCTTAATTCTGACTCTTCAATACCAATTACAATTTCATACAAGGGTACTTTACCAAGAGCTTTTTTTTGAATTTCTCTTGTCTCAATGAGCATTCCCTCATCACCAATCTCTAACTTCGCTTTTTTTAAGGCTTCTGATGGTGTCTTACCAGTAAATGTTAATATTTTCACTTGATACTCGCTAATGGAATTACAACACTCTCTCGTTTATACCATGAAGGATGAGGAATCGTTAATTTTTCTGTTTGTATGATTTTATTATCAAAAAATATAATATCCAAATCTAATGTCCTTGGTGCATTTGAAAAACTTCTTCTTCTGCCAAATTTTTTCTCTAATCTCATTAAGTAATCTAAAAAAACTTTTGCTTGCATATTTGTTNTTAAAACGATTATTGAATTAAAAAAATCATCTTGGTCTTTAAAACCAAAGGGAGGATTTTTCAAAATCAATGATGTTTTTAAAACATCAACTCTTTTATCTCGTTGTAATGTAATAAAAAGATGTTCAAACCTTCGTCTAACATCTCCTATATTCCCACCAANCCCAACAGTTACTTCATAACGAAGTNNACTTNANACTTGCGNAGTANTAAAATGCAAACTTTTAAAAGTTGTTAAACTTTCATTCAGTCTACACTTCAAATACATTTACGCTTGAGCAGCCTGTGTTTTTTGNGTCTCTACTTCTGCCATAACTTGCAGCATTCCTACCATTGCTAAATGATAACCAAAAGGACCAAACCCCATAACTGAAGAAGAACATACTGGAGCAATCATATTTTCTTTTCTAAATTCTTCACGACGATGAATATTAGAAATATGTACTTCTATAGTTGGTATATTAACAGCAGCAATTGCATCACGAATTGCAATGGATGTATGTGTATATGCTGCAGGGTTGATGATGATACCATCTACTTCACCATAACATTCTTGAATCTTATCAACAAGCTCACCCTCTAGATTACTTTGAAAAAACTCAATGTCAGTATTGTTTTGTCCTGCAAAATCTTTCATCTGTGCATGTATTTGTTCTAACTTCATAGGACCATAAACATGCTGTTCNCGAACACCTAGCATATTTAAGTTTGGACCTTGTACTACCATTATCTTCATTTGGAACCTTTTTTATTTATATACTTCAATATTTAAGCACTTATTTTAGCTAAATAAAGCATAATCTAGTTTAAATTTTATAAAATAAATTACTAAAGATTAAATATGCAAATAATAACACCGCACTACATACTAATGAAAGATAGAGTCTCCACAAATCTTTCTATTGCTTTTGATAAAACAATTGAAAAAATTGCTCCCTTAAATGAACTCATAGAGCTCTATCCAAACTCACAGATAACTACTCTTAGAGAACATACTCTTCTTATGCCAGGGCTTATTAATGCACATGTGCACCTAGAATTTTCAGCGAATAAAACTGAGCTATCTTATGGAGATTTCCTTGCTTGGCTTTATAGTGTAATCGAAAATCGAGAAGAGCTTATGCAGGGCTGNGATTCTACCTGTATGCAAAAAGCAATAGACGCAATGCTTAGTTCTGGAATCACAACTTTTGGAGCAATTAGTTCACAAGGATTGGACTTAGATGTATGCGAAAATGCAAAACAAAACGTTGTCTACTTTAATGAACTTATCGGTTCTCAGGCAATGATGGCAGATACTCTTTTTGGTGATTTTATTGCACGATTAGATGCTTCAAAAAGTATAAAAAGAGAAGGTTTCTACCCTGGGGTAGCCATCCATTCTCCTTATGCAGTTCATCCGATTCTTGTTAAAAAAGCACTCCAAATTATTAAGAATGAAGACTTAAAATTAACAGCACATTTCATGGAAAGTGAAGCTGAGAGAAACTGGCTAGATTCTAGTCAAGGTCCCTTTAAAGATTTTTTTACAAACCTCTTAAAACAAACATCTGCTGTTTGTGACTCNTATGAGTTTTTNCAATACTTTAATACAAAAAAAACACTCTTCACACATGCGGTTACTGCAAATAATGAAGAACTAGAAATCATAAAAGAAAATAATCATACAATCATTCATTGTCCNATTTCAAATCGACTTTTAGGCAATCCGACATTAAATATCAAACAATTAAATGATAAAAATATAAACTGGATTGTTGCTACAGATGGACTAAGTTCAAACTATAAGCTGGACTTATTTGAAGAAATGAAAGTGTCTTTATTTATGCATAGCGATGCTCCACTATTATCATTTGCGCAAGAACTTATAAAAGGAGTTACTATAAATGCAGCAAAAGCCCTTGAGCTTAATACGGGGGAGATAATTGAGGGGAAAAATGCAGATATGATAGTTCTAGACTTAGATTCAGAACCTAATGAAGAATTAGCTATCCATTTAATACTTCATAGTTATAATATATCTAAAGTTTATATCAATGGAAAACTGGAAAAGGAAAACTAATGGAATCTATAAAAAAAATATTTTTACTCATAACTCTACCAATAAAGTTTATTCAAGAACATTTTAAAGCAATGCTTTTTCTACTCCTACTTATTCTTCTTTTTGCACCATCAAGTGAAGAAGACTTTACAAACAACAACTTACAAAGTATTCAGCTTATCGGTCCAATTATCGAGGTCTCAGAAGTTCTTAAACAGATACAAAAAGCTAGTGATAGTCAAACAGTAAAAGGTGTTTTACTTCTTGTGGATTCTCCAGGTGGTGCAGTAGCCCCATCCATTGAAATTGCCTATGCAATCAAAAGACTCAAACAAAAAAAACCAGTTGTTGTATATGCAACAGGAACCATTGCTAGTGGAAGTTATTATGCTAGTATTTGGGCAGATAAAATTATTGCAAATCCTGGTTCAATGGTTGGAAGTATCGGTGTAATTATACAAAGTGCGGACGCAAGTGAATTACTTGCAAAAATAGGTATAAAGTCACAAAGTGTACAAGCAGGTAAATACAAAAAGGTAGGAACACCCGATAGAGCTTGGACTAAATATGAAGTAAATGAGCTCAATAAAATAATCTATGGTACATATGACATGTTTACTAAAGATGTAGCAGATGCAAGAGCCTTAGATTACACCAAGAGAGACCTTTATGCAAACGGACATATATTTACAGCACATCAAGCCAAAGAAATAGGACTTATTGATTCTGTTGGAGTAATGTATAATGCTAAAAAGGAACTCATACGTCTCTCACAAGTTTCAACACCTTTATGGAATAAAGAAGATAAGTTTGATAAATTCATAAAAAAACTCTCAGCTATGACTGCTATTACCCTTCATACATATTTTCCATCACTCATACTAAAATAAAAATGCTAAAAAAGTTTAGTATTTTTATTTCTCTTGCCTTGCTAATACTTTTGCACTAATATAAACACTATCACTTTGAATATCAAAACTATCATTAACGCGAAGCTCTGAGATATCAATTACTTTGTTGTTTTGTGATAGTTGCGCAAAGCCTCTTTTTGTTTTGAGTACTGGATTATTAGATTCTAACATTTTTATAATATTGTTTAAATCATTTGTTTTATTATTAATCTTTAGTTGTATCATAGAAGGATACCTGTTTATAACACCCTCTAAATTATTTTTTGAACTTTGGATTTTAAATATTATATTTTGATGCCACTGTTCTTTTAATTGTGCTAATTGTGTACTTTTTTGTGTTAATTGTTTTTGAATTGAATACTGCGAATAAGACTTAAAAAGATGTTGTAATTCTTGATTTTTGTTAAATATCTTTTGTGTCATACTCTGGCTAAGCTGATTACTAATTGAATCAAGTTGTTGATAAAGTTCATTAGAATCAGGTAAACAAATTTCCATAGCTACACTAGGAGTGGCAGCTCTAACATCTGCTACAAAATCACTAATAAGCCAATCTATTTCATGCCCAACAGCAGAAATAATGGGAGTAGTCGCTTTAAAAATACAATCAGCAACTATCTCTTCATTAAAAGCCCATAAATCTTCCATACTTCCACCGCCACGCCCAACTATTATAATATCATACTGTTTTNTATCCGCTAGNTTAATAGCAGTNGCAATATCTTTTGCAGCTCTCTCTCCCTGCACTAAAACATCATATATATCAATCTCTAGNGCTTTATATCTTGANNNGGCAACTCNNAGCATATCTTGAAGTGCTGCTCCAGTTGATGAAGTAATGAGAGCGATACGAGATGGNAATAAAGGCANTTGTTTTTTNATAGAATCTTTAAAATAACCCTGAGAAGATAATTTTTCTTTTAATTGCTCGAACGCTAAAGCCAAAGTACCTTGTCNGGAGGGCTGAATACTAAAACAATTAATTTGGTATTCACCTCGAGGCTTATATAAGGTTATAGCTCCATCTAAAATAACTTTTTGACCCTCTTTGAGCTGAAATTTTAACTTTGAGGCATTTCCTCTAAACATTACAGCCTTTAAAGTAGAGCTAGAATCTTTTAAAGTAAAATAAANATGTCCACTGTTATGAAAAGTAATNCGAGATAACTCACCTTCCACAAGAACTCGACTAAAGGTTGTCTCAAGTAGCCCTTTAATTTGCTCATTAAGAGTTGAAACACTCATTGTATGCATAAATTCATACTCCTAAAATATATAGATGAAGTATAGCGAATTAGAGTAGTTTATAAACACCAATCTACTGCTTCTTTCTTTGATTCTAGTAAATATTTATTCGTTTGAGAAAAAGGGTGGGATCCTAAGAATCCTCGATAGGAGGACAAAGGAGATGGATGTGAAGAGATAATAATTAAATGCTTATTTGAATCAATAAAAGCAGATTTTTTTTGAGATGGATTACCCCAAAGAATAAAAACTATATTTTTAAACTCATCAGAAAGCTTTTGTATTATAGAATCCGTAAAAACTTCCCAGCCTCTATTCTTATGAGAATGAGGCTTCCCCTCTTCTACTGTTAATACAGTGTTAATAAGTAAAACCCCATTACGAGCCCATTGACCTAAGTCACCTTTTTTTGAGATCTCACAAGCTAAGTCATCAGATAATTCTTTGAAAATATTCTTAAGAGAAGGAGGAATTTTGCAATTATCATAAACAGAAAATGCTAAACCATTAGCTTGATTCAAGCCATGATAAGGGTCTTGACCAATAATTACAACTTTTATTTTATCTGGATTAATTAAATTAAAAGCTCTAAATATGTTGTCAAAATCTGGATAAATAGTTTT
>JAESSH010000017.1 GCA_016764205.1 Sulfurimonas sp. | reverse complement strand
AAAAACTAAATTTTTTACTGTTGGGCGACTGAAGTTATCTTTTGGATAAAAGATAAAATATCTAAAGTAATTGTTATGGTTTTAGTCGTTGGATTTTTTCAAAAAGTTGCACATACAGAATATAACAATCCTCTTGATTTACTTTACTTTGCACTTTCAATTACTGCTGTATCAGTAGGACTTTATTTCTTAGGCAAAGTAGGTAAAAAATAATGTCAAAGATATTTGTAGATGCTTGTTTAGGTAAAGAGACACCCTACACTCCAGTATGGATGATGCGTCAAGCTGGACGTTATCTTCCAGAGTATATGAAAGTTCGTGCAGAAGCTGGAAATTTTTTAAACCTTTGTCATAACCCTCAAAAAGCGGCAGAGGTTACGATGCAACCACTTGATATTGTTGGTGTTGATGCCGCGATTTTGTTCTCAGACATCTTAGTTATTCCAGATGAAATGGGGATGGATTTATCTTTTGTAAAAGGTGAAGGTCCTAAGTTCTCAGACCCTTTAAAATCACAAGCTGACTTAGACAGACTCCTAGGAGGCAAAGAAGCGGCCTCAAAACTTACTTATGTTTATGAGACTATTAAACTTCTTCGCACGCAGCTAGATGCAAGAGGTGATGAGATAGCCCTTATTGGTTTTACAGGGGCACCTTGGACTTTAGCTACTTACATGATAGAAGGGCAGGGTACTAAAACATACAACATTTGTAAAAAAATGATGTATGAGAACCCTGAATTATTACATAATATTTTGCATGAAGTAACACAGGTTGTGAAGTACTATATGGAGAAACAGATAGAATCGGGAATAGATGTTGTTCAAATTTTTGATAGCTGGGCATCCGCAATTGAAACAGACAAATACGATGAGTTTTCCTGGAAGTATATGGTTGAGATTGCCGATTATTTAAAAGAGAAGTATCCCGAAATTCCAATTATTATGTTTCCAAAAGGCATACCTGCTTTTTATGACAAGGTTTATGGAAACTTTGATGTTTTTGGTGTTGATTGGGCTACTCCAATAGCATTAGCGAAAGAAAAATTGGGAGACAAATATGTTCTTCAAGGAAATATGGAACCGTGTCGCCTTTACTCACAAGAGATGACGACACAGTCTATAGAAAATATTTATAGTGTAATGGATGGGAAACGTCATATTTTTAATCTAGGACATGGAATTTTACCCGATGTTCCAGTTGAAAATGCAAAACATTTTGTACGTGAATGCCAACGTGTCAGNGGAAAAGTCTAATATAATCTTTGGACCCATACACTCACGCCGTTTTGGTATGAGTTTAGGGGTTGACCTNTCTCCTTCTATAAAACAATGCAATTTTGACTGTCTTTACTGTGAGTTAGCACCTATGCTAGCTGTAGATTCTCAGTCTATAGTTGTAGAAGTTGATACTATTATAAAAGAGTTGAAAAANCATCTTGATACAAAGGTAGATGTTATTACTCTGACTGCAAATGGTGAACCTACACTTTATCCAAACCTTTTAGANCTTATTTATGAAATAGATAAGATNAAAAANACAACACAAACTTTGATTTTAACAAATAGNGCAACGCTCATAGACACTAANGTTTATGCCACNCTACTAAAGCTCGACCAAGTAAAACTCTCACTTGACGCAATAAGCCCAGANGTATTTAAAAAGATAGATAGACCACACGAGAGTATAAAAATAGAAAATGTAGTAAAAAGAGTAAAAGACTTCTCAAAGGTGTACAAAGGAAAGCTATTTATAGAAATACTTTTTGTGCATGGACTCAATGATACTAAAGAAGAGATAGAAAAACTAAATGAGGTTTTACAAGANATAAGCTGTGANAGAATTGACCTTGGCACAATAGATAGACCTCCCGCGTATCCAGTAGTTGGAATTTCTTATAAAGAACTTTTTGAAATTTCTAAGATGTTTGATNGGAACTTACCTATACATATTGCCTCACGGATACATGCTGAGCCAAACAATAGCTACTACAGTGATGAAGACATACTTAACACGCTTGATAAAAGACCCTTAACACANGATGATATTTTGTTGTTGCTAGATANGGNTTCTGTNGAGAGATTAAATGTCTTGATAGCTNCTAAAAAAGTAGTGAAAAAAANAGTAGGAAATTTAGAGTTTTTAGTTCCCTCTAAGAACCTCAAAAGAAAACTTAAAAAGTAGTAAAAATGCTTGACATTAGACTTTCTATAAAGTATAATTCTGACCTTCACAAAAACACATTCCGGATTAGCTCAGCGGNAGAGTAGGTGACTGTTAATCACTTGGTCACTGGTTCGAATCCAGTATCCGGAGCCATAACAAATTCAATCCCCTAAAAAAATATTTTAATGATTAAAACGAAACAACTCCAAGATAGATTCCTCCTCCTCCATAGCTTTGGGTACATATTCATTCTAAATTAAGACAAGTTGATATACTATTGCTAAATGCATACGCAATCTTAAGTATGACACAAGATGCAGGGGATAGATATGAGTGAAAAAAGAATAGAGAGAAGAGCAGGAAGTAGAATGAACTTACCTTCATTAAGCATAGCAATACGTACATTATTTACGGGTTATTTATTAGTAGTGGGTGTTGGTATTTTAATGGCACTCGTTCAAATTATGTTAACACATGGTATGGCGGATGGCGAGCTTGGAGTATCTGTAGATGATATAGTATATAGTTATCATGGTAANAGAAATTCNTCTAAANTAGAATCAAAATTAAATGGTTCAATGAAAAATAACGCGAGTGAGANAGACAGAACACTNCTTATACAGTGGGCAAGAGATGGTGCACCNGAGNANGANTGGGAGAAAACAATTCAACCAATCTTAGAGAAAAANTGTATTGCNTGTCATAGTTCCATGCCTGGTTTAGCAACATTTGCCTCNTATGAAGAAAGTGCAGAAATTGCNAAAGTAGATACGGGAGCAACAGTAGATTCTCTTACTCGTGTGTCACATATACATCTTTTTGGTATTGCATTTATCTTTATCTTTGTGGGGTATATATTTTCTTTAGCTGTTGGGTTCAATCAAAATGTAAAAGCTGTGATTCTTGCCATACCTTTTCTTTTTATCCTTATAGATATATCATCATGGTGGGTCACATCTATATACCCAGGCTTTGCATGGTTTACCATAATTGGCGGATTTGGATACATGATGGCTTTTGCAATAATGTGGTGGACCTCTATGTACCAAATGTGGATTTCACCAAGAAACGGTAAAGTATATACTACGAATGAATGGATGGGTAGATAACAAATTGTATAATTATACTGTTTGTGTATCATAAAAAAGAAACACAATATGTTTCTTTTTAAATAATAAATAATAATTCATTTCTATTTAAGTTTACTTCTAATAGAATAGTCATTGATTATTTAGTCGAAATAAAAAGGAGATTTACTATGGGTAAAGAACAAGAAGAATCCGTAAAAAAACTGTTTACGGCGGAGAGTGCAAAAGTTGACACTAACAAGGGTGATGAGTTTTACGATAAACTCTACATTCAATGTCAGGATAGAATAGAGGATTTAAAAAAGTTAGACCCTCTTAATAATAGAAGGGACTTTACTCAAAGTATTGAAGAGCAAGGTTTAGAAAGAAGAGACTTTCTAAAATGGGCTTCTGCAACTACTGCAATGCTTATGCTTCCTGCTTCGTTTACACCACTAGTAGCTGAAGCTGCTGTGTTAATGAATAAAGTACCTGTTATTTGGATAGAACTTTCTGACTGTGCTGGTAATACTGAAGCACTATTACGTTCTGACGGGCCAAAAATTGACGAAATTATTTTAGATATTATCAATATAGAATTTCAGCATACATTACAAGCAGCTTCAGGACATCAAGCTGAGAAGCAAATGAATGAAGCAGCAGAACTACATAAAGGTAAATATTTACTATTTGTTGAAGGTGCAGTGCCACTTGGTGAAAATGGTGGATACGGAACTAATGGTGCTAGCGGTGAGACATTTGTAGACCAGTTACACCGTTTATCAGCAGATGCCGCAGCAGTAGTTGCTGTAGGTGCATGTGCAACGTATGGTGGTATTCCTGCAGCTGCTCCAAATCCAACAGATTCTGTTGGGGTTATGGATGTAGTAAAAGGTAAACCACTTATTAACATTCCTGCTTGTCCAGCTAACCCTTCTAATATGGTAGGTGTTATTTTACATTATGTACTAACAGGTCAAATTCCTGAGCTTGACTCACTTTTACGTCCTAAGTTTGCGTTTGGTTACAGAATTCACGATAACTGTGAAAGACGTGGTCACTTTGATGCAGGTGAGTATGTAGAAGAATGGGGTGATGAAGGTGCGAAAAACAACTTTTGTCTTTATAAAGTAGGTTGTAAAGGTCCAATGACATTTAATAACTGTTCTATTATAAGATACAACGAGGGTGTTAACTGGCCAATTGGTGTTGGACGTGGTTGTATTGGGTGTTCTGAACCAGATTTCTGGGATAAGTATGCGTATGAAAGACCAATGTCTAATGCTCAGATCAAAGCACCAACCGGTGGAGTTGAAAAAACAGTTGACCAATTTGGTCTAGGTTTATTAACAGCAGCAGGTATTGGTATAGGTATTCATGCAGCAGCTAGTTTAGTTGCAGGTAAAAGAGAAGACGGAGGAGAAAGTTAATGTCAAAAATGAATAAAGAAGCACACGGAGCTGATGGAAATTTCCACACAACTGATGAAAATGGAAACAAACATATTATTGTTGATCCAATTACAAGAATTGAGGGTCACCTTAGAATAGAGGCAATAATCAATAGTGACAATGTAATTATAGATGCATGGAGTTCTTCTACTATGTTTAGAGGAATTGAAACTATTGTTCAAGGAAGAGATCCTCGAGATGTCGGTCTAATGACAATGCGTATTTGTGGTGTTTGTACAGGTACACACTACCAAAGATCTTGTGAAGCAGCTGAAGATGCTTTTAACATTACTATACCTAAAAATGCACGTATTGTAAGAAACCTTATTCAAGGGTCATTACAAATGCACGATCACTTTGTACACTTTTATCATTTACATGCACTTGACTTTGTTGATGTTGTTGCTGCAACAACAGCTGATCCTGTAGCTACAGCAAAAGAGGCTGAAAAGTGGGCAGCGGTAGCTGGCACAACACCATATCTTGCTGGTGCAACAGTATTTGGAGATATTCAAGCTCGTATTATTAAGTTTGTTAAAGAGGGTCGTTTAGGTATCTTTGGAAATGGATACTGGGGTAACAATAACTATAAATTGACTCCAGAACAAAACCTTATTGGTGTTGCTCACTATCTTGAGGCACTCGATGTTCAAAGACGTATGTCTAAAATGCATGCAGTTTTTGGTGGAAAATCTCCGCATCCACAGTCTATAGTTGTTGGTGGAGTAACTTGTGTTCAAGATATTCAAAACCCTGCACGTATTTCATTATTCCAAGAATTATTACGTGAGACAACAGACTTTGTTAAAAGAGCTTATATGCCAGATATTTATATGGCTGGTACTGCGTATGCTCCTGAAGCAACAGATTCATCTGCAACTTTCCATGCCTCAGATCATAAGGGAGCATTTGGTAAAGGTGTTGGTGGAACTGGTGGTGGACTACTTTCATATATGTCTTATGGAGACTTTAGATTAGATGACACTGGTTTCTATAACTCTGCACTTTATTTACCGTCAGGTTTAGTTCTTGATGGAGACATCACTAAGGTACACGAACTTGATGAAGAAAAAATAACAGAAGATGTTACACACTCATGGTTTGAAGGTACAGGTGCACCTGAACGTCCATATGATGGAACAACAATTCCTAAGTATACAGGTCTAGATAAAAGAGATGATGGATATGCATATCTTAAAACAGACGAAAAATATTCATGGATTAAATCTCCACTTTATGATGGTCGTAAAGTAGAAGTTGGACCACTTGCTCGTATGGTAGTTGGTTATGTTAAAGGTGATAAAAACATTACTAAATATGTTGGTAACTTCCTTAAACGTTCAGGTCTTCCTGTTACTGTACTTTTTTCAACTGTAGGTAGAACGGCTGGACGTGCTATTGAAACTGAATTAATTGCTGATGCAATGAAAGATTGGGCAGCTGAACTTGCTGCGAATGCAGCTTCTGGTGATTTAAACACATGGACTGAATTTGACTTTGATGAAGTAAGTAAAGATTGTAGAGGTAGAGCTCTTGCAGAAGCACCTCGTGGTAGTTTAGGACACTGGATGGTTATTAAAGATGGTCTAGTTACAAACTTTCAAGCAGTAGTACCTTCTACATGGAATGCGGGACCAAGAGGACCAAATGGTGAAATTGGTGCATATGAAGCAGCTGTGATTGGAACAAAAGTAGCTAATCCTGAAGAGCCATTAGAAATCATTAGAACCGTGCATAGTTTTGACCCTTGTATTGCTTGTGCAGTGCATATTATGGATACAAACGGTAAGGAGTTAGCTGTTTATAAAGTTGACCCTACTTCCGCATTCTAAGGAGGCTATGATGGCTAATCAAGGTTATAAACAAGTAAGACGCATGACTCCAGCAATGAGAATTATTCATTGGTTAAATGTGTTTTGTATGATTACAGCAGTTGCAACAGGTTTGTATATTGCTGCACCTTATTATCAGACTTTTATAGCTGATCCTGCTGTTGACAAATATGTAATGGCGTGGAATAGATGGGGACACTTTATGGTTGCAATTATTTTTGATGTTACTTCAATAATAATAGCATATCTCTTTTTCTTTTCTCGTTTTGAGAAAGCATATAAAAGGATAATACCTACAGCGACGAACATTAAACAGTTTGGAGCAGTTGTAGTGAACTTATTAACACTAAACCGTACTAAAAACTTTGATTCAACGCATTCAGATAGTTTTAATACAGTTTATTTCACAATATTTCACCTTTTATTAGCATGGATGCTTTTCACTGGGCTACAAATGTATGTACAAATTTTCCCACATGGGCATAGCTCTATTGGTGAATGGTGGCCGTGGATATTACATGTTGCAACAGATTGGACTCTTCCTGTAAGTTCATGGATGGTTGGAAGTACAGCATCTGGTACAAATCTAATGGATGTTAGAATTATTCATCACACTACAATGTGGTTTATAATTACTTGGGTAGCTTTTCATATTTATTATCAAGTATGGAGAACTATTTTTTGGAAAGAAGGTGATATTGCTATTGTTATTGGCGGTAGTAAGTTTATTAAAGATGATAAAGGGGAGTAATTCCCTTTATCTTAAAAGGATAGTTTATTGAAATATGAGAAAGTAGCGCTGATAGGTATAGGAAATATTATATTTCATGATGAAGGTCTAGGTGCATACTTAGTAAAATATATTCAAGAAAATTATGAAGATCACCCTCAACTAACTATAGTTGAAGGCGGTACTTTAGGATTTACTTTGATGACATACTACCAAGAGTATGATAAAGTTGTAGTTGTTGGTACTGGCTCTAAAGAGGGTCCTGTAGGAACAATAGCATCAGAAAATGCAGAAGAAGTTATGTCTCATGAAGATGCAACCCGTAAAACTGCGAACGAAGTTGAAATTACTATGATGATAGAAATTTGCTCATTTCATGAAGATATGGGAGAAGTTCAACTTATCACAATGGTACCTGAAGATATTATAGAAGTAAAAAATGGATTAACAGACTTAACAGCATCATGTATGCCTAAGCTTATAGACGCAACCTTAGAAGAACTAAGTAATTCTGGTATCCAACTCATAAAGAAAACCTCTAAAGAAGTAACTCTCGAGACGATTATTGATAAATATGCAAATCCGAAAATATCTGATTTTTATGATATGTCTAATCTTTAAATTCCTCTTCAAGATAAATATTAAAAAAATAATAAATAACTAAAACAAAATAAGGAAAATAAATGTATTTTATTTTTGAAGTAAAATTCAACTCAAATAAACATTATATAGCTAATCTAATAAGAGCATATGCAAAACAAGAAGAGATAGAAGTTGATGTTCTTCAAACNCATGATAAAATCATAATGACATTTAATAAAGAAGATACTAAGGTCGAAGGATTTCTTTTGGGTATGGAAGAATTTCTTCCGGCTTCACTCTTTTTAGGAGAAGGAAACCATTATTTTTCTAAAGAAAAGGTAAAGGTAGAGGCTATACCTGAAATTAACTTACCAGTTAATATAGCACCGTGCCCAACTTGTCAAAAAGAAATGTTTGATGTTTCATCACCTCGATACTTTTATCCATTTACATCGTGTAATGATTGTGGGTCTCAACGTCCATTTGTGACGAAGTATCCTTATTCCCGAGCAAATACAAGTATGAAATTTTTAGTACCATGTTCGGATTGTGAGGCAGAGAGAAAATCAAATCCTTTACGTCTTGACTACCCTCTTATTTCATGTATTGAATGTGGTATAGCAATCCGTATGCTTGATAAAGAAAGTGAACACTTAGCACTTACAAAAGGTGATTTTAGAAAATTATTTGAAGTAAGTGCAGGAGCAATTGCTTCTGGCAAAAAAGTACTTATGAAAACGATGCATGGATACAGAAGATTTTTCAAACCAAGTGAGGAATATAGCCCAGTTAATAGTACATTACTTATGTGTGATAGTAATGGATTTAACACTCACTTAATGATGGTTGAGCAAGAATTTAATGCTCTTCTTAGCATTGAGAGACCATTACTGAGAGTGGCTACTAAAAGTGATGAAGTAAAGTCTTTTTATGGCTCTTCAGTACTTGTAAAATATCCTGATGAGGGTATGACAATGTTACTCGCACACGAGATTGTAAAAACAGGACTTTCTTATATTGTCTATGAAGACTGTGATGCGGATGCAGAGGCAGATTTTTTAGTTGACTTTGATGTACCGATTAATCCGCAAATGGATACCAAGCTTTTTGTGAATCAAGATAAAAAGTTTTTCATTTCAGGTGAACGTATTATGTACCCCGCACTTGTTAAAAGTGATAAAAATAGGGTCGTTGTAGCACATGATTTAGTAGCAGCCAAGGTTGGAGAAGACACTATTATAGATTCTTTTGAATTATTTGATGCGACAGATGCTGAAGAAGTTTATATTTTAGATACGGAAGACCTCGAGTTAGGTCACTCCAATGAGCATAAGTTTGAACAATATAAGGCCTCTATGCTTTCAGTTCTTGGGGAACATTATAAGGTTGGACAAAAGGCTATAGGTGTACACTTTGATGGCTCATTGAATTTTCTTTATTACAATGGTAAAAGTGTTATCAATGCGGTACCTGCTATAGAGTTTGAATCTGATAATCTATGGGAAAAAATTAGTGTACTCAGAGAAGGCTCCGATAGACTTGTTGGTAACTATAAAAAAGCATATCCTGAAGTTTGGGAACGTTTAGACAATCTCAAAGGTGATATGGATGTTTTTGAAGTAACAGCAATTACTTTAGGACTTAAAGATGAAAGTTTTGAAGGTATTTCTTCTGAAGCATTAAGCTTTTTAGGAAAAGGTGGCTTACAAATAGATACGAAGGTTAAAGATAATAGATTTGATAATTATGCTTTTTTAACTTCAATTATGTCTTATCAGTTAGGTGGCGTAGAAAATAATTTTATGTGTTATAGTATTTATGAATCATTTGGAGATTATATTGGTGAAATTGTTCCTCAACTTTTAGATAAGGTTGGTACTAAAACAGTTGTCTTAGCGGGAGAGACTTTTGCTAATCAATCACTTCATGCAAGAATACAAAGAACACTAGGACAGTATACTCCTCTTATGAATAGTAAATTTCCTATTGGCAAGGAGAATGCAGTACATGGAGGCATTTACCTTTAGNAGAATGTATGAATACATATCGTATTGAGATTGANGGTACNGTTCAAGGTGTAGGGTTTAGACCNTTNATTTTTGGACTNGCNTCGCNTTTTAAACTTTTTGGTANTGTTTNNAANGGNTCTGNTGGTGTTGAGATTTATCTNAANACNACGNANAATANCTTAGCAAGATTTTTTAGAATCNATTNAANANGAACTTCCCCCTTTAGCTTGTGTAGACAAAATAAAACATACGCAAGTTAGTTTTCAGCAATTNTCAGATTTTAAAATTATAGCTACAANAGAAAAAGGCGAAAAAACTGTTAGGATTCCTCCNGATGTGAGTGTCTGTACTGCCTGCGAAAAAGAACTTTTTGANCCACAAAACCGTCGNTTTNNNTATCCTTTTATTACNTGTACACANTGTGGTNTACGTTATTCAATAGTGCATAGTTTACCTTATGACAGAAGTAACACTTCTATGAAGTTNTTTGAGATGTGTAAAAACTGTGAAGAAGAATATAANAANCCNCTNAANAGNCGTTATCATGCACAGCCTATAGGTTGCTTTGATTGTGGACCTCGCTTAGAGNTAANAAATAAAAANAANANACTNGATATAAANCAANAAGATATTATTGACAAGNTTGTNNGNNTNTTAGANGAGGGNAATATNGTNGCTGTTAAGGGTGTTGGNGGNTATCANCTTATGTGNGANGCNANGAANGAANAAAGNATTTTANNACTNAGANANCGTAAAAATCGACCNGCTAAACCTTTCGCTGTTATGGTGCAAGACATAAGTAGTGCAAAAAAATTAGCAAAGATAAATAAAAAAGAAGAAGAAATTCTTGTTTCATATGAGAGACCAATTGTTCTTCTTGACGCTCTTTATGCAAATCCTATTATTGCTCCAAATATTTCGCGAATAGGAATTTTTTTAGCCTATACTCCTCTGCATTTACTTATCTTAAAGAAACTTGGACGTCCACTCATAGCCACTTCAGCAAATGTTACAGATGAACCAATTTGTACGGACATAAAAGATTTACAGATGTTAATAGATGTTTATGATTATGCTCTTGAACATAATCGTGAGATTGTAAATGGCTGTGATGATTCAATAGTTATGGTAGTAAAAGACGAAGAAGTAATACTCAGACGCGCGAGAGG
>JAESSH010000016.1 GCA_016764205.1 Sulfurimonas sp. | reverse complement strand
AGAAGCTAAGTTCTCTTACACATGAAACACAAAGAGAAAGAGGGGCTAGTGTAGGTTTTATAGCTTCTAAGGGAAAAAAATATATGGATATTCTTCCTCAGCAAAGAGACGCTACAGATAAACAAAATCTACTTTTTGAACAATATATCGCAGACTTAGAATTTACAGAATACCCTCAAGAATTTCAAGATGCAGTGAATGAAGTCCGTATTGAAATTGGTAACCTAGATAGAATTCGACGTGAAGTAGACTCGATGGAAATTAGCCTTGATAACTTACTTCTTTATTATACAGAAATGAATAGAAAAATTATTTATGTAGTTTCTTTAACAGCGAAGATGGCAACTTCTCCAGAGTTGATTAAATCACTTGATGCGTACACAAACTTTTTAAAATCTAAAGAGCGAGCTGGAATAGAGATGGCAGTACTTAGCCGTGTTTTTGCAGTAGATAAGTTTGAGGACGGTGTTTTTGCAAAGTTCATTACACTCATAGCACAACAAGACTCTTACATAGAATCATTTTTGAGTATGGCTACAGATGAGTCAAAAGAATTTTATACAACTACAATGGATTCACCGACTATCTTTCAAGTAAATGCCTTACGTGATGTAGCGAAACACTTAGTCAACTATGGTGATTTTGGAGTTGATGGTGTTGTCTGGTATACGGTTATAAATGAAAAGATTAACCTTCTAAAAGAAGTAGAAAATGAATTAGCAACCCAAAATTCTATGTTATTAGAATCATTAGAAAGTGCATCAACACAAGCAGCAATCCTCACTATTGCAGTAGATAGTATTTTTGCTCTCTTCTTATCTTTAACTATTGTTTTTGTAAGTAGAGGGATAAACACAAATGTACGAGAAAGTTTAAAGAAAATTAAAATAGTTTCGACTAATCTTGATTTAACCTATGATGTTGTTATCCCCGGTAATGATGAGATCTCAGATATCTCTCAAGCACTTAAAGACATGATAGATGCATTTAAGCAAAGTGTGGAAAACTCGAAGGATGTATCAATTACTACATCACAAGAAGGTGAGAGACTTAATATAGTGGTGGAAAACTTATCAAAGAATGGTACTGCATCGGATGAAATTCTTAAAACTATGAATGGTTTTGCAGGTGAGATTGGCGAAAGATTAGATACGGTTGAAGATGCATCGATTACTGTGTCAAAAGATTTAGAAACGACAACAGAAGTTTTAAATGGTTTTATTCACAAACTTGAAGTAGTTGTTGGTGATATTGAAGAAGGAAGCGTGAGACAGCATGATCTCGTAGAAAAGGTTTCTTCTTTAAAAGAACAAGCAAAAAATATTAAAGACGTTCTTTTTATTATTGGAGACATAGCAGACCAAACAAACCTTTTAGCGCTTAATGCAGCTATTGAAGCAGCTCGGGCAGGAGAACATGGACGTGGATTTGCTGTTGTTGCAGATGAGGTTAAAAAGCTAGCTGAAAGAACACAAAAGAGTTTAGGTGAAATTGGAGCAAATGTAAATATGATTTCTCAAAATGTTGTAGATATAGCGGGCGATACAGAAAATACATCAGCTAATATGCGTACAATATCAGATGCGGCACAAGAACTTATTGACTCGGCTCAACAAACCAAAGAAAATCTTTCCTTAACCTCGTTAAAATCAACAGATGTAATGAACCAAAGTACTTATATCGCTACAAAAATGAAATCATTAATTACAGGTATGGATGAGGTAGTTGAAATTGCAGAGAAGAATTATGGACACCGTATGGATATTCAAAAAGTATCGCATGCTTTATCTGACTCATCAGAGAAATTAGAAAAAGAACTTTCTAAGTTTCATATATAATAAAGAGTAGGGGTATTTTTCTAAGGAGATACTCAGGGGGAAGCTTAGCAGAGCTAAATCCAAAAAGGATTTAGACTATTTTGCTAATGCTGCTTTTGATGCGTCTACAACTGCAGTAAATGCTGCTATATCATTCATCGCCATATCAGCAAGAATTTTACGATCAAGTTCGATACCAGATTTATGAACGCCGTTCATAAAAGTTGAATAGTTCATTCCATTTAAACGAGCTGCTGCATTAATACGAACAATCCACAATTTACGGAAATCACGTTTCTTTTGCTTACGATCTCTATGAGCATATACCCATGATCGTTCGATTTGTTCCTTAGCTTTTCTAAAGTGTTTACGACGACCACTATAGAAACCTTTTGCTAATTTTAATATTTTCTTGTGTCTTCTTCTACGAACAACACCAGTTTTTACTCTTGGCATATTTTTCCTTTTCTTTACCCAGTCACTTTTTGTAATCTAGGTGCTATTTTTCATAGCTTTCCCAACATTTTGTTGGAGATTTATAATAAACTTTTTTCTATTGAATTAATTTATCATAGCCTTGATGTTTGCTTCGTCNGCTTTACTTACTACTTTTGNAGTGTTTTGATCACGACGAGTGCNAGCATCTTGTTTTGTTAAAATATGGCTTCTAAACGCTGTTCCACGTTTAACAGAACCATTTTTCTTAACTTTGAAACGCTTTACAGCGCCTTTTACCGATTTCATTTTTGGCATCGATNGCTCCTCTATAAAATTCATTTATTTCATTTTGTATGGATAAACCATAAAAATTTTTAGCTTCTTATGAANTAGAAAATAAATTGAAGNNGGATTATATCTAAATTTATCTAAATTTTTGTTATACTCTTTTTATGAATTCAATNAAACATATAGAAAATGCCCTTAAAGAGCTTGATGATGAAGTACAAAAAATTNTATTNGATTGGAGTATTCCACTCAATGAAAAAGACAACTTAATGCTGCCTATACTTCAACAAAAAACAGTTTTAGATCAAACAAAAAAAGATTTAACGTATCTCAAAGAAAACCCTCCAACACCAAATCAACCCTGCGGTATCTCAAAACACAGGGACTAAGCTTCAGAGGAGAGTGCTTTCAGTTTATAGCTGCGACGATGTATTTTACAGTAACCGTGTTTTTTAATCATAGCTATATGAAGCTTTGTGCCGTAACCTTTATGTTTCTCAAAATGATACATAGGATATATTTTAGCTTCTTGTAGAATATCTCTATCGTGTGTAACTTTTGCAAGAATAGATGCAGCGCTTACTTCTGCTACTTTCCCATCTGCTTTTACCATGGTATTTAAACCTTGTACTCCAAAAGTAGTATTTCCATCAAAAAGATATTCTTTGGCTTGAATGAGGTGCATTATCTCTCTTAGTCCAGAGGCTAAGCATTTTGATATGCCTTCATCATCTATTTGCTGGGGAGAAAACTTCACTATATGGTAGCTAGCATTTTGAATAATCTTTTCGTATAAAAATTCACGTTTTTTCTCACTTAATTTTTTTGAATCATTCAGTCCCTCTATAGTAGTATGTAAAACACAACCTGCAATAACTAAGTCACCAGCTAGAGGTCCACGACCAGCCTCATCTATTCCACATAACATTTAATCTCCTCATTTAATCCCCTAATGCCCAAATATCAAAGGGTAGCATCTCTATACTGGAGAGGGGATGCGAGATACTTCCTTCTTTATTCATGGTTATAGCTATTATTTTAGCAATATGATGTGTAAAAATAAAGGCCTCAATTTTCTCTACTCTTTTAAACAAAGCTCTCTCGTCAGTAAATGGCATACAGAGAATGACTTGACTAGAAGAGGGTATATAAAAATCTATGCCTTCATCATAGTAACAGTTAACTCTCGATTTGAGTAACTCCAGGTATATCATATTTTCAAATAATCTTCCAAAATGTTTGTCTATACTTAAGGCACTTTTGAATGAAATATCACAAAGGTATATCTTTTTTGTAGCTTTTTTATGCTCGAATTTTTCTAGAAGATGAATGTAGTTTTTTTCTATAAGTGTATCAAAGGATTTATAAAGTTTGTCTTTTGATATTTTTCGTATGTTTTTCAAGCGTTCATAGATACTAAATGCAGATACTTTTTGTGACATGAATCTTGCACATAGGATGAGTATATCAAACTCAATAGACTCTAGAGTAGCTTTTAAGTGTTTTTGTATATAGATATTCCTCTCATCAAGATGTACTTTATGCATTGAAGGAAGACCACCTAGTTGAAAAAAATGGTTTAATGCACTCGAATCGTATTTATGTTCATATGCAAGAAATTCTTCATAATCTAATGGATAAAGTTGAAGAGATTCTAGTTCAGTAATCTTATAATTAATTTCTGAACTTATAATGAGTTGGGAAATGTTGATAAAATTTATCTTAGGCTTATAGTTGTCCAGTGCAAGCACGTCTATTTTATTAGAAGAGCAAAAATCAGCAAGATTTTTGTTTAGGTCATGAATGTTGATTCGTATATCATTACAGTCTATATAAAGGTAAGAGTTTTTTTTTAAAGATAAAAGGTGGTTTTTTACCAGTTTCGTTTTTCCACTCTGGGTAATCCCAATAATCTGATAACTTTTATCCTCAATATATACTTTTCTATCATGAAATTTATCTATATGTAAATCAGTTTTGTAAAANTCCTCAAGTAGATTGAGCATATTTATCCTTAGTAAGACTGTTGATGTATAATCTAAAAACCAATCAATATAATAACANNTTCCTTATTAAAAGGAAATAAATTAATAAATAATTCATCTTTCACTCACCAAATCCTTGAATAAACAAGCTAGTTTGGATACAATTCCGTTCCCTTAAATAGTTGGGCTAGGATCCAACGAGTTCTTTAGAAGGAAAATTATGGAAAAAATTCGTTTAAAATTGAAAGCTTATGATCATCGTGTATTAGATAGATCAGTAGCATCAATCGTAGAGGCTGTAAAGCGTACAGGTGCACAAATTCGTGGACCAATACCTTTGCCAACAAAGATTCGTAAATATACAGTTCTTAAATCAGTTCACGTTAACAAAAAAGCACGTGAGCAATTTGAAATTCGTATGCACGCTAGAATGATCGATATTGTTTCTGCTACGCCAGAAACTGTTGATTCACTCATGAAGCTTGATCTTGCNCCAGAAGTGGACGTTGAAGTTCGCTCTATGGATAAGTAGGAGTAGGTCGTGGAATATATTGTTGAAAAAATCGGTATGAGCCGTACAATCACAGTACCAAGTAAGCCAGTTACTCTTTTAAGAGTTCTTGATCAAAAAGTATGTGAAGTTAATGAAGGTACTGCAATCGTTGCATACGATAGTGGTAAAAAAATGAATAAAGCAATTCAAGGTCAACAAAAAAAGTATAGCCTATCTGCTGAATTTAATCGTTTCGTAACTCTTGAAGTTGCAAATACTGAAGCTGGTGATTTAGATATAACACCATTAACAGAAGCTAGCATTCTTAGATCAACTTTCAATACGAAAGGTCGTGGTTTTGCTGGTGCTATGAAACGTTGGAATTTTAGTGGTGGACCAGCTTCTCACGGTCATAGAATGGGTCGTAGAACAGGTTCAATCGGTAATGCTGAATGGCCAGGTCGTGTAATGAAAGGTAAAAAAATGCCAGGTCATTACGGAAATACACAAAACAGTGTAAAAAATGAGATCGTTTCTTATGATGCTGAAAATAAAATCATTGCGGTTTTAGGTTCTGTATCTGGTGCAAACGGTGCTTTAGGTCGTGTAAAGGTAGCTAAATAATGAGCGCAATCGTTTTAAATGATAAAATGGAAAAAGCATCTGAGTTAGCGTTACCAGAGTCTTTCTCTGGGATTAACCCTCATAACCTTTACCTTTATGTAAAATCTGCTCAAGCTGCACAACGTGCAAATACAGCAACTGCAAAAGGTAGAAGTGAAGTACGTGGTGGTGGTAAAAAGCCATGGGCTCAAAAAGGTGGCGGTCGCGCTCGTGCTGGTTCACGTCGTTCTCCTATCTTCGTAGGTGGTGGTAAGGCCTTTGGTCCTCACAATAACCGTAACTACGATTTAAAAGTAAATAAAAAGCAAAAGAAATTAGCTTTAAACTTTGCTTTAAATGAGCATGCACAAAATGGAACTCTTTTTGTAGTTGATTCTATTGAAATCGCATCTGGTAAAACTAAAGATGCAATGGCAATGTTTAAATTACTTAATCAAAGAGATACTCTTTTTGTTAAATCTTTATTAGATGAACCAACTTTTTTAGCTTTTGAAAATATTCAAGCTACCTATGTTATAGAGTCTAATGAATTAAATGCTTTTTTAGCTGCTAACTATCGTTCACTCGTTATAGAAAAAGCAGTTTACGAAGCTCTAGTAAGTGAGGTATAAGTAGATGGCAGATATTACAGATATTAAATCTATCATATATACAGAAAAGACTTTAGGTATGCAAGAAGCTGGTGTTATTGTTGTTCAAACATCAACGCGTATGACTAAAACAGGTCTTAAAGAGGTTTTTCGTGAGTATTTTGGAATTGTTCCAAGCAATATTAACTCACTTAATCAAAGCGGAAAAAGAAAAACTTTCCGTGGTGTAAAAGGTAAACAAAATGACTTTAAAAAGTTTTATGTTACCTTACCTGAAGGTGCACAAATAGAAAGTTTGGCGGTATAACATGGCAATTAAAACTTATAGACCGTTAACTCCGTCTCGTCGTTTTTACACAAATGTTGATAGTTCAGACATCACGGCAAAAGCGAGTGTTCGTTCATTACTTGTGAAAATTCCACAACATGCTGGTCGTAACAATAATGGTCGTATCACTTCTCGTCACCGTCAAGCTGGTGCTAAAAAACTTTACCGTATTATTGATTTCAAAAGAAATAAATTTGAGATTCCTGGTACGGTTGCAGCTATTGAGTATGATCCATACCGTAACTGTAGAATTGCACTTATAAACTATGCTGATGGCGAAAAACGTTACATTCTTCAACCAAAAGGTCTTGAAGTTGGTGATGAAATAATGTCAGCAGAAACTGGTTTAGATGTTAAATCTGGTAATACTATGAAACTTAAAAATATCCCAGTGGGTACATTAATTCATAATATTGAGCTTAAAATCGGTAAGGGCGGACAAATGTGTCGTGCTGCTGGAACTTCTGCTCAGATTATGGGTCGTGATGGTAAATATGTTTCTCTTCGTATGCCTTCATCTGAAATGCGTTTAGTATTAGGTGAGTGTTTAGCTACGGTAGGAATCGTTGGAAACGAAGAGTTTGGTAACATTGTTATCGCTAAAGCTGGTCGTCAACGTCACTTAGGTATTCGTCCACAGACTCGTGGTTCAGCAATGAACCCTATTGATCACCCACATGGTGGTGGTGAAGGTAAAACGAACTCTGGTCGTCATCCAGTTACTCCATGGGGTAAACCAACGAAGGGTGCTAAAACTCGTCGTAAGAAAGCAAGTGATAAGTTAATTATTACTCGTCGTAAACCAAATGCTAAAAGGGTAGGTTAATTATGGCTCGTTCACTAAAAAAAGGTCCATTCGTTGATGACCATTTGATGAAAAAGATTGTAAAAGCTAAGGCTGAAGGGAGTAAAAAACCTATCAAAACTTGGTCAAGAAGATCTATGGTTACACCTGATATGGTAGGATTTACTTTAAACGTTCATGATGGACGTAAGTTTGTTCCTGTTCATATTTCAGAGAACCATATTGGTTACAAGCTTGGTGAATTTGCACCAACTCGTACATTTAAGGGCCATAAGGGCTCAGTTCAGAAGAAGGGGTAGATAGATGGCTAGAGCATTATTAAAATTTATCCGTGTATCTCCAATTAAGTCTCGTCTTATTGCAAGAGAAGTTCAAGGCATGAATGCCGAAGCTGCATTAGCGGCTTTAGAATTCACTCCGAATAAGGCAGCTAAAATTATTTCTAAGGTTATTGCATCAGCAGTAGCTAATAGTGGTATGGAAGCAGAAGATTGTATTGTTAAATCTTGTCGTGTTGACAATGGTCCAGTTCTAAAACGTTTCCGTCCACGTGCTCGTGGTATGGCTTCTGGTATTAGAAAGCCTACAGCACATATCTTAGTAGAAGTAGAGGGTAAATAATATGGGTCAAAAATGTAATCCTATTGGTTTACGTCTTGGAATCAACCGTAACTGGGAAAGCAGATGGTTTCCGAACTTTAAAACTGCTCCAGCAGCTTTAGGTGAAGATTACAAGATAAGAACATTTTTAAAGAAAGAACTTTATTATGCTGGTGTTGCAAACATCATTATAGAAAGAACAGTTAAAAGACTTCGTGTAACTATTGTTGCAGCTCGTCCTGGTATCATTATTGGTAAAAAGGGTGCGGACATTGAAAAACTTAAAACTGCTGTTCAGAAGTTAGTTGGCAAATCAATTTCAATCAACATCAAAGAAGAGAAAAAAGCGCAAACTTCTTCTCAACTCGTTGCTGAAAACGTTGCTACACAACTTGAGCGTCGTGTAGCATTTAGACGTGCTATGAAAAAAGTTATGCAAGCTGCACAACGTTCTGGTGCTAAGGGTATTAAAGTGTCCGTTTCTGGTCGTCTTGGTGGAGCTGAAATGGCTCGTACTGAGTGGTACTTAGAAGGACGTGTTCCTCTTCATACCTTACGTGCTAAAATTGACTATGGTTTCGCTGAAGCACATACTACTTACGGAATCGTAGGTGTTAAAGTATGGATATTCAAAGGGGAAGTTCTTACTAAAGGCGTACCTTTTGAAACGCTAGAAGAGAAAAAAGAGCGTCCACGTAAACGTTCACCGAGACGTGAAAATAACGAAAGGGCAGAATAATTATGTTAATGCCAAAAAGAACTAAATACCGTAAGGTAATGAAAGGTCGTAACCGTGGTTACGCTCGTTCTGGTTATAACCTAGCGTTTGGTGACATTGCATTTAAAGCTGTAGAAGCTGGTCGTATAAACTCTCGTCAAATTGAGTCTGCACGTATCTCTGCTACACGTCACATTAAAAGAAGTGGTAAGATCTGGATTCGTGTATTTCCAGCTAAACCATTAACTGCTAAGCCTCTTGAAACTCGTATGGGTAAAGGTAAGGGAGCAGTAGACCAATGGGTTATGAATATTAAGCCAGGTCGTATTATATTTGAAATGGCTGGTGTACCAGAAGATATCGCTCGTGAAGCTTTAATTCTTGCTATGCACAAGTTACCATTCAAATGCAAAATAATTACAGCGGAGATGAGCAATGAAATATTCTGATTTAGAAGGGAAAACTTCAGCTGAACTTCAAGCTATGCTTAAAGAAAAAAAGACTGAGCTTTTTACTTTAAAAATTAAACAAAAGATGATGCAACTTCAAAATACTAGCGAACTTAAAATCGCTAAAAAAGATATTGCTAAAATCAATACTGCAATTACTGCAGTAGCAAACTAGGAGCCCGCATATGACACATAAACGTGAAATTCAAGGTAAAGTAGTAACTATTGCAGGTGATAAAACAGTATCTATTGTTGTTGAACGTCGTGTAATGCATCCACGTTACCACAAAGTTGTAAAACGTTTTAAAAAGTACTTGGTACATGATGAACGTAATGAAGTAAAAGTTGGAGACGAGATTGTTGCAATTGAATGTCGTCCACTTTCTAAGACTAAATCTTTTAGACTTAAAACAGTAGTATCAGGAGCTAAATAATGATCCAAGGATTCACTCGTTTAGTAGTAGCTGATAATACAGGTGCTAAAGAGATTATGTGTATTAAGGTACTTGGTGGTTCTAAGCGTCGTTATGCATCAGTAGGTGACGTTATCGTTGCTTCTGTTAAAAAAGCTACGCCAACTGCTAAAGTTAAAAAAGGTAAAGTTGTTAAGGCTGTTGTTGTTAGAACACATAAAGAGATTCAACGTGAAAATGGTTCTCTTATTCGTTTTGATGATAATGCAGCTGTACTACTTGATGATAAGAGAGAGCCTATCGGTACTCGTATCTTCGGACCTGTTGGTCGTGAAGTTCGTTATGCTGGATTCATGAAAATTGTTTCTCTTGCGCCGGAGGTTGTTTAATGGCAAAGTTTAATTTCAAAAAAGGTGATACTGTAGAAATTATCGCTGGAGATGACCGTGGAACGAAGGCTACTGTTTTAGCAGTTATGCCTAAGAAAAACAAGGTTATTGTAGAAGGTTGTAAAGTAGCTAAAAAAGCTGTTAAACCAACTGAAGATAACACGAAGGGCGGGCATGTTAATAAAGAGATGCCAATTGACGCTTCAAATGTTAGAAAAGTGGAGGCATAAGAATGGCTCGTTTTAAAGAAAAATATTTAGGTTTAAAATCTGAGTTACAAGCTGAATTAGGAATTAAGAATCCTATGCAAACACCAAAAGTAGAGAAAATAATTATCTCTGTTGGTGCTGGTTTTGCAATGAAAGATAATAAGCTTATCAAAAACATCGAAGATACAATTACTAGAATTGCTGGTCAAAAAGCAACTACAGTAATCGCGAAAAAATCAGTTGCTGGTTTTAAAGTTCGTGAAGGTATGCCAGTTGGTATCCGTGTTACACTTCGTGGTGAAAATATGTATAACTTTCTTGATCGCCTTTTATCTATTGCACTTCCACGTGTAAAAGATTTCCGTGGTGTTGCTAGAAATGGTTTTGATGGTCGTGGTAATTTTAACTTCGGTCTTTCTGAACAACTTATTTTTCCAGAAGTTTCTTATGATTCAATTATGCAAATCCATGGTATGAATATTACTGTGGTTACATCTGCTGATTCAGATAAGGCTGGTTTTGCTCTTTTAGAGAAAATGGGTATGCCTTTTACTAAAGGGAGTAACTAATGGCTAAAAAGTCTATGATCGCAAAAGCGGCAAGAGAACCTAAGTTTAAAGTACGTGGATATACAAGATGTCAAATCTGTGGTCGTCCACATTCAGTACTAAGAGACTTCGGAATCTGTCGTATTTGTTTTAGAAAAATGGCAAACGAGGGATTAATCCCAGGTGTTAGAAAGTCGAGCTGGTAAGCTCGAAACTACTATTCATTAGCAGTTATCTTTAAAGATAACTACAATAAAGGAAGCTTAAAATGGCAATAAATGATCTAGTATCAGATGCGTTAACACGCGTTCGTAATGCAGGTATGAGAAGATTACCAGTTACAACTTTAGTACATTCTAAAAGTATTGAAGCTGTGGCAAATATCTTAGTAGAAAAAGGTTACCTAGAATCTTGTAATGTAATCGAAAACGGCGTTAAAAAAACTATCAAAGTTGTATTGAAATACAATGATGAAGGTAAAACAGCAATCAATGAAATAAAAAGAGTTTCTAAACCTGGTAGACGTGTTTACAAGGGTAAAGAAGATATTAAACGTTTCAAAAATGGTTACGGAACTATTATTGTAAGTACATCACATGGCGTTCTAGCTAATGACAAGGCATATGACCTTGGAATTGGTGGTGAAGTTATGTGTACAGTTTGGTAAGGGGAGAATAGCATGTCTAGAATTGGTAAAAAACCTGTAGAATTAGCTGACGTTAAAGTTAGTGAAAATGGAAATGTTATAACTTTTGCTAAAGGCAAAACAAGCGTTGATTTAGATACGAGAGGAAATGTAAAATTTTCTATTGAAGGTACTACATTAACTTTTGCTGCAAAATCAGAAGCTAAAGAAGATAGAGCTTTTTGGGGAACATACAGAGCATTGTCTGCTAATATTGTTACTGGTTTAATTACTGGATATACAAAACAATTAGAGATTAATGGTGTTGGTTATAGAGCTGCTGTTAAAGGTAGAGTTCTTAATCTTCAACTTGGTCATTCACATGACATTAACTTTGATTTAGTTGATGGTCTTGAAGTGAGTGTTGAGAAAAATGTTATTACATTAAAAAGTCATGACAAACAACTTCTAGGTTCAGCTGCTGCTAAAATTAGAAGTTTCCGTCCACCAGAGCCATACAAAGGTAAAGGTGTTAAATACATGGAAGAACATATCGTGCGTAAAGCCGGTAAAACTGCCAAGAAATAAGGGAGGGTATTAAAAAATGAATGCAAAAGTATTAAAAAATAAAATAGCGAATCGTTTAAAGCGTAAGCGTCGTATTCGTGCAAAAATTCACGGTTGTGCTTCACTTCCTCGTGTTTCTGTATTTAAGTCAAATCGTTACCTAAGTGTACAAGCAATTGATGATAGCACTGCTACAACTTTATGCGCATTACACTCAAAGGGTAGTGGTCAAAAATCAAACAAAGAAGGTGCAGCTGCACTTGGTGTTGCATTTGCTAAGACACTAAAAGCTGCTAATATTTCAGAAGTTGTATTTGATCGTAATGGTTACCAATATCACGGTGTTATCGCTGCATTTGGTGATTCACTTCGTGCAAACGAAATTAAGTTTTAAGGAGACATGATGGAAATTAACAGAGATGATTTTGAAGAATCAATTGTAAATATTGGTCGTGTTACTAAAGTTGTAAAAGGTGGACGTCGTTTTCGTTTTACTGCATTGATTGTAGTTGGTAACAAAAATGGTACTATCGGTTACGGTGTTGGTAAAGCTAAAGAGGTTCCAGATGCTATTCGTAAAGCAGTTGATAATGCATTTAAAAACTTAACTACTGTTAAGATTAAAGGTACAACTATTGCACACGATATTGAGCATAAATATAACGCTTCACGCGTTTTACTTAAGCCAGCATCAGAAGGTACAGGTGTAATCTCAGGTGGAGCTATGCGTCCAGTGCTTGAGCTTGCGGGGATACAAGATATCCTTACAAAGAGTATTGGTTCAAATAATCCGGGTACGGTGGTTCGCGCAACAGTTGAAGCACTCGGCCGTCTCAAAGGATAGATAATGAGTATTGAAAATTTAACACCTGCAGTAGGATCTACTTCTAACCGTAAACGTGTTGGTCGTGGTCAAGGTTCTGGAACTGGTAAGACTTCTGCACGTGGTCAAAAAGGTCAGAAATCTCGTTCAGGTTACAAAAGAAAAAGAAACTTTGAGGGTGGTCAACAACCACTTGCAAAACGTATGCCTAAAATTGGTTTTACATCAAGACTTGTAAAACCATATGTTATTAACGTAGGAAAAATTAAAGCTGTTTCAGAACTAGCTGAAATTACTATTGAATCTATTCGTGGTGTTCATAAAATGGGTGCTAGCGTTACTAAGGTTAAATTAGTTGGAGCATCTGCTAAAGATTTAGCTTCAAAAATTAAAGATAAAAACGTTACTACAACTGGTAACTAATTATGAATAAAAATCTAGTTAATAAGATCCTTATTACCATAGGGTTTTTATTTATTTACCGTTTACTGGCTTAT
This sequence comes from Sulfurimonas sp., assembly GCA_016764205.1. The sequence goes on along the minus strand of JAESSH010000016.1, from coordinate 28,131 downwards.
GTGCCAGTACCTGGTGTTGATACTGCTGTTATCGCATCATTCTTCGACTCACATCAATCAGACGCACTTGGACTCTTTAATATGTTTAGTGGTAACGCTGTTGAGAGATTATCTATTATTTCACTTGGTATTATGCCTTACATTACTGCTTCCATTATTATGGAGCTTCTAGCTGCAACATTCCCTACTCTTGGTAAAATGAAAAAAGAGAGAGATGGTATGGTTAAGTATATGCAAATTATTCGTTATGCGACTATTGTTATTACAATCATTCAGGCTATTGGTGTAAGTGTTGGACTTCAAAGTTTAACTGGTCCTACGGGTAATGCGGCAATCTTAGTTGAGCAAAACACCTTTATAATACTTTCTGCTGTCTCTATGCTAGCTGGAACAATGTTACTCATGTGGATTGGTGAGCAAATAACGCAAAGCGGTATTGGTAATGGTATATCACTTATAATCTTTGCTGGAATTGTATCTGCGATTCCATCAGCAATAGGTCAAACTTTTACAATGTTAAATACGAATGCGATGAGCTTTATAACGCTTATAGCAATTCTTGCTCTGATACTGGGAACGGTAGCAGTTATTATTTACGTTGAACTTGGTGAGCGTCGTGTTCCGATTACATATGCTAAAAAGACTATGATGCAAAACCAAAATAAAAGAGTGATGAATTACATTCCAATCAAGGTAAATTTAGCTGGTGTTATTCCAGTTATTTTTGCTTCAGCGATTTTGATGTTTCCTATGACTGTAATGAGCAGTAGTACAAACCCTACTGTACAAGTGATAGCAGACTTTTTAAATCCTAATGGATACTTTTTTCAACTTTTAACATTTCTTTTTGTTGTTTTCTTTGCTTTCTTTTATGCTTCAATTACTTTTAGTGCAAAAGATATATCTGAGAACTTAAAAAGACAGGGTGGATTTATTCCAGGTATCAGAACTGGTAATGCTACGATGGAGTTTTTAAATGAAACTGCAAGTAGATTAACAATTACTGGTGCATTTTACTTAGGTTTAGTTGCAACACTCCCTTTTATGATTATTCATGAAATGGGTGTTGGTTTCTTCTTTGGTGGTACTGCGGTACTTATTGTTGTTCAGGTAGCCCTTGATACGATGAGAAAAGTAGAAGCACAACTCTATATGAGTAAGTATGAAACCCTAAGTGCGGTCGGTTTATAACAATGGCGATTGCGCTAAGAAAGATTGATGAAATTGAAAAATTAAGAGCTGCGAACAAGATTGTTGGTGGCGCCTTAAAATTACTCCAAGAAAATACGAAAGTTGGAATCTCTTTAACGGAACTTGATGCAATGGCAGAGGATTATATCCGCTCTCATGGTGCTAAGCCTTCTTTTAAAGGTCTTTACGGCTTTCCTAATGCTGTTTGTTGCTCACTTAATGAAGTAATCATTCATGGTATTCCAACGGATTATAAACTACAAGAGGGTGATGTAATCGGTTACGATATCGGAACTGAGCTTGAAGGTTGGTTTGGTGATGCTGCTGTTAGTGTGCCTGTAGGTAAAGTAACAGATGAAGACTTAAGACTCATTGCCTGNGCAAAAGATACACTGTATCATGCGATTAGTGAGATAAAACAAGGTATGCGNTTNAAAGAACTTTCTCTCCTTATGGAAGAGTTNATAAANTCTCANGGGTATATTCCTTTACATGATTTTTGTGGTCATGGTATTGGTAAAAAACCACATGAAGAGCCTGAAATACCAAATTATCTTAATGGAACAAACCCTAAACAGGGTCCGAAGATTAAAAATGGAATGGTTTTNTGTCTTGAACCTATGATTTGTCAAAAGGAATCACAACCAATTATTTTAGAAAATAAGTGGGATGTTGTTAGTGCCGATGGTTTACGCGGTTCACATTATGAGCATACTGTTGCAGTTATCAACGGTAAAGCTGAAATATTATCTCTTGCGTAATATTTTACTAAAGAGAAACTAAAGGACTTTTAATGGCTAAAGCTGATGTTATTGAAGTTGATGGTAAGATTATTGAAGCTTTACCAAATGCAACTTTTCGTGTAGAACTAGAAAATGGACATATTATTTTATGTCATATCGCAGGTAAAATGCGTATGCACTATATCAAAATACTTCCAGGTGACAAAGTGAAACTAGAGTTAACTCCATATTCATTGGATAAGGGTAGAATTACNTATAGATANAAGTAAAANGNGCAGAAGCCCATTATACTTATAGGTATGCTAACCAATGGCATACTCCATTCTAAAGGGACTCCTCGTCCCTTAGACCCTCTAAAGNTAGNANACAANAGATTTNAANTTTTTATACTATTTAAAACACATCTTTGTTTCTAAACTCTGCAATTTCCGTTTCAACCATTTCGTCAATCATTATTGTATATAAATCTGTAATCATATTTGGAGAGACTTCAAGTTCTATTGCCTTATGTCTCAGTCTTTGCATAATAAAATCAATTCTATCTTCTGCTTTTACTTCATCAATACTATTTTTAAATCCAGCAGCCTGACGAATATAATGGCTTCTTTGTGATATGAGTTCAACAATCTTTGTATCGAGAACATCAATTTCGCTACGTACTTCTTCTAGGGTATGACACTCTTTCATAGGAGTTTCCTTTTCTTTTTATACTATCAGTTTATTCTTAAAAACTTATCTTTGCTCATCCTTGTTGGTGTAGGCTAAATAAGCTACTCCAACAAGAAGGATACTAAACATAATGATCCAAATATAAAAATCACCGCCACTNGCGGCTANTTCTATTTTCTCATTCATTATTTTGGTTTAACTATTTTTTTTATATCTTTAGGAATATGAGCAAAGGCAAGATTAATCACTCCGAGCTTATCACCTTTTTCATCAAGTTCCATGGCGTCTAAGCTCATTGCTGTTGGGTAATACCGTATTGCTTTAAAAAACCTTTTTTCAATAGTAAACTTTATTTTTTTGTCTGAGAGTTCAACACTTTTTTTCTTTTTTGCCATTTTAGTCCTTTAAATATATTCCAGTGTCTTTGACTTCAATTTTTGCAGAATCTTGAAGTTGTGTAAGTGAGCGTTTAAAATCTTTTTTACTTAGAGAAAAAATATTTTTTATTAACTCTGCATCACTTTTATAGTTGTATGGCATAACTCCATTGTTTTGTTTTAGTAATTCAAGGACTCTCTGCGCAGAGTTAGATTCTTTTTTAGAACCCCCTTTTCTAAGCGATAAATCAATATTTCCATCTTTTCTTATTGTTTTAACAAAGGCTNTTTTTTTNTCTCCAAGCTCTATTTTTTCAAAAATTTCATTGTGATAAATAAGACCCTCGTATTTATCATTCACAATACATTTAAAACCCAGTGGAGTTTTTGCAATAACTAAGACAGTAGCCTCTGCATTTATAGTTAAACCTTTGACTCTTTTTTCAAAAAAATCGCCAAGTTTCTCCGTTCCAACGAGTCTATGTGTTCTCTCATCATACACGACTTTTATAAATCTTTTTTCACCAACAACAAAGGGAGTTTTTTGCAAACTATTTGGTACAAGTAAGTCTTTTGTAAGTCCCCAGTTCATAAATGCACCAAAAGGAGCAACATCAAGTACCTCAAATAGGGCAAATTCATCGAGCATTGCAGTTGGCTTGAGGGTTGTAGCTACGAGTCTATCTTCAGAATCTGTATAGATAAATACATCGACTAAAGTATCTTGAAGCATTTCCTCTGTAGCGTATTGCCCTGGAAGAAGAACGTCTTGTTCATCTTCTGCCATTAAATAGAGTCCTGGAGTAGTGTCTCTATCAACTCGAAGGGTATTGATACAACCTAAAGTAAGGTGCGTGCTTAGTGTCATTATTCATCCTAAGTAATTGTGTCTTTTTTAACATAATGTTAAAAGTATAGTGACATTATATCTTCTTTGGCTTGCTAAAGAAGTGTTTGGATATTATTGCAAAAAATTAAGAGGCAAACAGATGTACAGTATAGTAGTAGAAAAGCAGTGTGGTTGTTTTAAAAGAAGTAAGATGGAAAGTAATCTTGTACTAGATTCCAAGGATGACGCTCTTTTGAAGTGTATAGAGATGAAAGATGAAATGAATGAAAAGTTTTGTGATAAGCATAGGTTTAGCATAAAAGAAGAAGAAAATAGATTTGTTATTACTATGGACTAGTGAGTTACTCCATCAGATTAGGTATGACTTCTTTGAAATTCTGATATAATAATTCTTATGAATAGAAGAAACTTCTTAGCATATGCTGCCTTAACACCAATACTTACAAAGTCCCTGATGGCTGATACCAATGATATTTATCTCTCACGAGATGAATGGATAGTATTAGTAGGTGTTAATGATAGNTTAAAACGTGTAAAAAAACATGTTGGTTTTGCCAACTTTAATCTTATATCTTTTAGAGATACCTTGTTTTATGCAAGAAACTATAGTAGCATCGGTGCATTTACAAAAAAAGAAATAGCATTTATAGAGAAACTTTTTTACGAAGACCCAAATGAATATGGCTTTTATGGCGAGAAAACCTGTTTTAACATAAACAATCATGTCAAGAGAAAAGAAGTCAAAAAAATCCCATACACAGGTCATTATGTATTTAAAGGCAAGGCTTTAGAAGATTATATAAAGCTTCAAAAAGATGTTGGTAACACATTGATTCTTACATCAGGTGTACGAAATGTCGTAAAACAATTAAGTTTGTATGTAAATAAAATATACAGAATACGAGGTAACATGACAAAGGCTTCAGAAAGTATAGCCCCTCCTNCACATTCTTACCATACCATTAGTGACTTTGATGTTGGTCGAAAAGGTTGGGGGCACAAAAACTTTACAGCAGACTTTGCTTCCACATATGAGTTTACTCAGATGATGAAGTTAGATTATATTGGGATGCGATACAACAAAAATAATAGTGATGGTGTTCGGTTTGAACCTTGGCATGTTGAAGTTATATAAACTAGTCTTTTTTGTAGCTTTCACTACAGTTCTTTACGCAAATAATTTTAATTTTAATCTTATTAAAAAAGGTGTAGATGATAACAATACCCTTTTAGTTATTGGTGGAATTCAAGGAGATGAGCCAGGTGGGTTTATCTCTGCTTCACTACTTTCAACTCATTATGAAATAACAAAGGGTTCTGTTTGGATTGTNCCAAATCTTAACTTTTACTCTATTATTAAAAGAAGTCGTGGACCACATGGGGACATGAACCGTAANTTTGCACATCTTTCNAAGAGTGATCCTGAATACCATACGATTCAAAGAATTAAAAGTTATATACAAGANTCTCGTGTGAAGCTCATTGTGAATTTACATGATGGGAGCGGGTTTTACCGTCCTACTTATATTGATAGACTCCATTCTCCTAGAAGATGGGGACAATGTTCTATTATAGATCAAGAAAACATTGATATACCAAGATACGGAAANCTAAAAGAAATTTCTGANCAGGTTGTNTCNTANGTAAATCAAAATTTATTAAAAAAAGAACATATCTACCATGTGCATAATACAAGAACAAAAGAAGGTGATAAAGAGATGGAGAAGACTTTAACCTACTTTGCAATAAATGAGGGAAAAGCCGCTTTTGGAAATGAAGCGAGTAAGAGTCTTGCTACACATAACAGAACCTACTACCATCTTTTAGCCTTAGAAAAATACATGGATATTATGGGAATAGAGTATAGGCGAAAATTCAAGATGACCTCGGCTGGTATTTACGCTGCGATTAATAATGACATCTATATATCACTTTATGATGATAAGATTAAATTACCACTGAGTAAGATTAGAGGTTTTTTAAAATACTTCCCTATAAAAAAAGGGCAAATCGTAGATTTTAAAGCAAGTAACCCTTTGTTAATGATTGTTAAAAAAGGTAATATTTATACTATTCATTATGGAAANAGAAGACTCTCTAAACTTAAAGCGGATTATCAAGTCTATGATGAAGGGAATGAAAAAGTACATTTTTTAATCGATGGTAAGCACAAGGAAGTTGAATTTGGCTCAATAGTAGAGGTCAAAAAATCTTTTTTAGTAAAGCATAATGATAATTTTCGTGTTAATGTGATTGGGTATAGAAATAAAAAAAAGAATGAAACAAATATTTCTATTCGAAAAAGACAGATAGCAAAAAAATTCTCTATAGATAGAAGAGGCTCTATATATAGAGTTGAGTATTATGTAAAAGATAAATTTGCTGGAATGGTACTCATTAAGTTTTTAAACTAGATAAGGCATATCTAATTTGGTGGCATAAGAACTTAGCATAGCATGTTCAAAGTCATTGTTTGTAGGGTATTGGTACCCAAAAGTTTTAGCCCACATTTGATGTTCTTCCATGCAAAGATAAAAAAAGACTCCCTTGTGCCATGGTTTAAAACTCTCATACGCTGACTTAAACATTTCAACCTTTGTAGAATCAGGGTAAGATGTTTTCCCACTTGCGTTGACATGAGGTATTTGCGTGATTTTTGTTCTAAATTCACGTTCTCTGAGTTGTTTAATAACTGGTTTTATAAAGGTTAGCGTTCCAAAACTAATAAGAGCTATCTCATCTATTGTAAATTCACGAATAAGCTTTGCGTAGACTTCATTATATTCCTCTAAATAATTTTCATACTCAACGATAGGATGAAAGTGAAAGCCAACCTTAACTCCTTTGTCAGCTAATTTTCTTGCAGCATTTACGCGTTTGTTAAGTGATGCTGTGAGATGTTCCTCATTGTCTATAATTGTTTGNGTATTAAGTGAATAGGTACATAAAATATTTTTAGGGACATCATTTTGTAAAAAGTATTTTATATTGTCTGACTTTGTTTTAAATTCTAAAATTACATTAGGGTTCTCTCTTGCAAAATGAAAAAGAGCATCCAAAATACCCTCCCGATTTCCCCACATTAAAGAGTCTGAACTCTGTCCTGTTCCTATATGGTATGTTTTGTTTTGGTCGAGCTTGAGGTTTAAAAGTTTATCTGCAAAACCACTATCAAAAGTGATAGTATTTTGATTATAAAAACTTTGAATAGAACAATATGAACAATCAAAGCCACAAGATTCTACAGCATCCAAGGTAAGAAGATTGCAACAACGTGTTTTTTCAGAAGCAACAGGACAAAGACCTAAACCAAAACCTTCTTTATTCTCAGTTGTAAACTTGTATTTTTGCTCTTTAGCGATATTTTTTAATTCAAAGTTTTCATAAGAGTTTGGTTTATCTCGTATAGTCTCATAAGCTTTTCTCAAGCGGGTGAAAACAACTTTTTTTTGAGAATGCTCGGGGAAAACATCTTGAATACTTTTTTCATTCCACATACCAAGGTCACGTGCCATATTTATGATTTGTTTTAACTCTTGATGAGAAAATTTTAATGCTAAAGATTTTTCTTTAATGAATATTTGTTCATCTTGGGGAAGCTTCGCGTAAAAGCTATTTTGTATTGTAGTGTTAAATTTTTCTAAGTATGTATCCATAATGAAATTCTAGCTAAATTACTTGATTCTTTCATGTCTATATCTTTACGATGAACACGAAAGACCAATATTTTTATACTCCTCAGGTGTATCTTGAGAGAAATGCTCAAATTCTGGGAGTTCGTCAAAGGGGTGTTGGGCTATATAAAGTAAGGTCTTTACCATTGAAAAGTCACCATTTTCTGCCAAGGAAATAGCTTTTTCTAACATATAGTTTTTTAAGATGTACTTTGGATTAACTCTTAGCATCGCTTCTTGACGCTCGGCTTGTGTACGTGTTTCTTTAGCTAAACGAGTATCATAGAGCTTCAGCCAATTATCTACCACTACAGGATCCATAGCAATATCATATAAGGCTTCTCTTTCTCCATTATAACGACTTAGTGTACGAAAAAAGAGTGTGTTATCAACATAAGCACTATGGAGGCTTGTAATGAGTTCTTCTACGAGTTGAGCATCTTCTTTGAGCACAAGTTTTAGTCCAAGCTTATCACGTATAACGCCAACATAAGCATCTGGATAAATAAAGGCACCGAAATCGTCAAGCTTTTTCTGCATTNTTTCTTTTGAAATNATAGGAGAAAGCGCCTTAGAGAGCTTAGTAAGATTCCAGTAAGANATATTNGGCTGTTCCCCATACGCATAACGACCAATACGGTCAGAATGATTACAAACGTAGTTATAGTTAAAATCATCGAGCATAGAAAAAGGACCATAATCGAGAGTAAGACCCTCTATAGACATATTATCTGTATTCATTACCCCATGGTTAAAGCCTACACCCTGCCACTTTGCTATTAAGGACGCTGTCTTATCAACAATTTCACAAAACATTTTAAAGAAGCGATCTTCATCATTTTGTAAATGAGGAAAAGATTCTTGTATGACATATTCTCCAAGCATTTCTAGTTTCTTATGCTCACCCATATAGTAAAAGTACTCAAAAGTACCAAAACGAACCCAACTAGGAGACATNCGTAGAACTATTGCTGCATTTTTAGTACCCTTACGAAAGATTTTAGTGTGTGAACCTATGATGGCAAGGGAACGAGTTGTAGGGATACCAAGGTGGTGCATAGCCTCACTCATAAGATATTCACGTATTGAAGAGGGTATGGCAGATCTCCCATCATCCATACGTGAATAAAGTGTTTCCCCACTTCCTTTGAGTTGTAAGTTCCAACCACGAACACTTCCCAAATTCATAGCCCTTCCATCTCCAAGCCTAGGATTGTAGTTTCCAAATTGATGTCCAGAGTAGCACATGGAAAAAGGGCGAGAACCCTGAGGAGTAAAGTCTCCGTTAAGTAGTTGGACAAGGAATGGATCTTCATGCGTGTTAGTATCAAGCCCGATAAGTTCTGCCGCATCAGGACTAAAGCTTATGAGGTAGGGTTGCTCCAAGGCTTGGGGAGTACTCAAATCATAGAACTCTTCATCGAGTGAAAGATAAGGTGTTTGAAGTGATAAATCTTTTAGAATCATAAAAAAGGCTTAGAGAAATAAGTGTGTAGTAGTTTTTTTAAGTTCTCTAAGGTAACTTTTCAAATCTTCGTAACTGTCTATTTCTCTCGTATAATTTTCTAGAGTGAGAGATTCTATTTGTTTATTTATACCAAAGTCATCTGCATAGCTTGGAGCTTGCTCTGTACAATATTCTTGAAGCTGATCGAGACTATCTTCGTCATTGGATACGCTTGCTAATTTTCTTGCTAGCTCTTGTGAGTGTTTAAAAACTTGCACAAAGTCAGGATACTTTTTACTTCCATCTATCTCTTGGGAAAATAATAAGTAAGTATCTTTAAAGCCAGCTTCTTGATAAACGTTTAATGCTTCATTAAGAGCTTCCACTTCTTTTATGCTTGTATGTATCTTGTATTTTTGTTTCTTTGTTACTTTGAAGGTACTTGTAGCGTGCTCATAATAACAAGAGAAAATCATTTCACAATTATGATACGCTTTTTTTTCGTTTACAGTTAGTAATGCTAAAGTTTCATCCAATGCAAGTTCCTCTTTTTTAGGGAGAATATCACATTAGTATTAAAACTACTTAGCAATAAAAGAATGTGAAATCTTTTTAAGATTTTATTTTTCGTTATCTTCTTCTCCTGNTTCTTCATCTATTTTTTTTGCTTTTTTTACAAGNTTNTTNAANCCTTTTAANTTACCACTTTTACTAACGCTTCCNACNANGTTTAAAGGGTCTTTCAGTGTATACATANAANCGATTNTTTTCATCAACAATNTNNNAAGCNTNTGCNTGNAAACTAAANGCNAAAAANGTNATTCCNNTAATNANTAATGTTTTGANTGTCATTTGAACTTCTCCTAAGNTAAATTATTTTTATACAAAGATANAGTATATTTAAAANTACCTTCTATGTCAAATAAAAGAATAGAAGTTANATTACTTTTATGACGTATTGCCATTTTTTTACGAANTNGNGTGATTCTACATTAGTATGGATNGTATAAAGNANTTAGGAGTAAAGATGATTTTAGGTAAATGTCCATACTGCGATGATGGACANATNGAAGTNCGNGATAAAGAAGTNCGTGGTAAAAANGTTAANCTNTATGCTTGNACGAATGCCAANTGGAANACAGAAGATGGGGAGATGTTTGAGCTAACNGATACATCTANNTGTGAATTTAAAATTTGGCAAAATTCTTTAGCNAAATATGGAAAATGGCTGAAGTACCAAGAGGTAAGNGAACTCTTAGATACCGANTCCTTAGAAGTNGAANTTCTNAGTAANAAGTACGGNAAAAAGGTTTATTATACAAAGNATATTGTNTTAAATGAAGAATACGGTGTAAGTGTTTTATGGAGTTAATAAAATTTTTACTTTTATTTAGATACAATACGCGTTCGCTTTGCTGTTTTAACAAAAATAAGNGTGTTTTTATCCATATATTGCATATATAGATAAAAGTATTGGTGGGTAATTATATCAACCTACAAACAGTAAAGATGTATAAACAAAGGACTACTTATGAAAGTAAGAGCTTCAGTAAAGAAGATGTGTGATGACTGCATAGTTGTCAAAAGAAAAGGCATTGTACGAGTAATCTGCAAAGTTAAAAAACATAAACAGAGACAAGGATAACCATGGCTCGTATATCTGGTGTTGATTTACCTAAAAAGAAAAGATTAGAATACGCTTTAACGTATATCTATGGAATTGGNTTACATGCGTCACGTTTAATATTAGCGGCGACTGACATTGATCTNAACAAAAGAGTTTTTGAACTCAATGAAGCTGATGTAGCTGCAATTACTGCTGAAATCCGTGCCAAGTATATGGTTGAAGGTGATTTACGTAAGAAAGTAGCTATGGATATTAAGGCACTTATGGANTTAGGTTCATATCGTGGTCTTCGTCACCGTCGTGGTCTTCCATGCCGTGGTCAAAAAACTAAGACAAATGCGCGTACCCGTAAAGGTAAGCGTAAAACTGTCGGCGCAGCCTAAGGAATTATAGATGGCAAACAGAAAAGCTGTTAGAAAAAAAGTAGTAAAGAAAAATATTGCACGTGGTATTTGCCACATTGCAGCATCTTTCAACAATACTCTGGTAACTATTACAGATGAGATGGGCAATATGATTGCTTGGTCTTCTTCAGGTAGTCTCGGGTTTAAAGGTAGCAAAAAATCTACTCCATTCGCGGCTCAAGCAGCTGTTGAAGATGCAGTAGCAAAAGCTCAAATTCATGGAATCAAAGAACTTGGTATTAAAGTTCAAGGTCCAGGTTCAGGTCGTGAAACAGCTACTAAAGCTGTTGGCGCTATTGAAGGTATTCGTGTTACATTTATGAAAGATGTTACTCCNCTACCACACAATGGTTNTCGCGCACCTAAACGTCGTAGAGTTTAAGGAGATTACTGATGGCAAGATATAGAGGTCCAGTAGAGAAAATCGAGAGAAGATTTGGTGTATGTCTTAACCTTAAAGGTGAGCGTCGTTTAGCAGGTAAATCTGCATTAGAGAAAAGACCTTATGGTCCTGGTCAACATGGTCAGCGTCGTAAGAAAGTTTCCGAGTATGGTTTACAACTTAATGAGAAGCAAAAAGCGAAATTCATGTATGGTGTTTCTGAGAAACAATTCCGTGCATTATTCATTGAAGCAAAAAGAAGAGAGGGTAATACTGGTATAAACCTTATTACTTTAATTGAAAGTAGACTCGATAACGTTGTTTATCGTATGGGTTTTGCTTCAACTCGTCGTTTTGCTCGTCAACTCGTTACACATGGTCATATTTTAGTTGATGGGAAAAAACTTGACATTGCTTCATACCGTGTTAAAGTTGGTCAAAAAATTGAGATTCGAGAGTCAAGCAAGAAAAATGTTCAAATTGTTCGAGCAATGGAATTAACTAACCAAACTGGTTTAGCACCATGGGTTGATATTGATGCTGATAAAGTATTTGGTATTTTTACTCGTTTACCTGAACGTGATGAAGTTGTTATNCCTGTTGAAGAACGTTTAATCGTTGAGCTTTACTCTAAATAATAGTCAATAAAAGGACTTAGATGAAAAAAATTAAAACTACTCCACTTGCTCCACAAGAGTTTGAGGTAGAACAAATTGGTGAGAATGAAGCTAATATTATGGCATATCCGTTTGAAACGGGTTATGCTATTTCTTTAGCGCATCCTCTTCGTCGTTTTTTACTAAGTAGTTCTGTTGGATATGCTCCAATAGCTATCAAAATAGAGGGTGCTAAGCACGAGTTTGACTCTGTACGTGGTATGCTTGAAGATATTTCAGAGTTTATTTTAAACCTCAAAGAAATTAGATTTAAACTTAATGATGATATGGCTGAAGCTGAAGTTAATTATAGTTTTACAGGTCCTTATACTATTAAGGGCAGTGACTTAAGTANTGATGAAGTAGAAGTTATGACTCCAGATGCNCCATTAGCNATTCTTAACGAAGATTCTACACTTANCTTTGTGATNAAAATAGCACAGGGTATAGGNTATGTNGCAAGTGAAGATACGCANGATGAACTAGAAGATGGATTTATTGCTCTTGATGCATTCTTCACTCCTGTTCGTTCTGCTACGTATAAGATTGAGAACATTCTAGTAGAAGATAATCCTAATTTTGAAAGAGTTATTATGAACATCAAAACTGATGGTCAAATTTCTCCTGTTGATGCGTTTAGAAACTCTCTTGAGGTTATGTATGCACAGCTGGCAGTTTTTAATTCAGAAATTAGTATCAAAGCTCCAGTAGCTATTGAACGAGTTGAAGAATCTCCTGACTTAAAGAAATTAACAACACATATTGATAGTTTAGGTTTAAGCGCGAGAAGTTTTAACTGTCTTGATCGCTCAAACATCAAGCTTATAGGNGAAATAACATTAATGAGTACAAGTGACTTNAAAAATGTTAAAAACCTTGGTAAAAAATCATATGATGAAATNGTAGANAAAGTAAAAGAATTTGGCTATGCAGTTGGTGTTGCCTTAGCTGATGATGTTGTTGNAGCATTAAAAAAGAAAATAGAAGCCGAGCAGGCTTAAAGGATATTAGATGAGACATCGTCATGGATACCGAAAGCTAGGTCGTACAAGTGCACACCGTGCTGCTTTACTTAAAAACCTTAGCATTTCGTTAATTGAACATGGTAAAATTGAAACCACTGTTATTAAAGCAAAAGAATTACGTTCATACGTTGAAAAACTGATTACAGTTGCAACGAAGAATGATTCTAATGCACATAGAACAGTATTTGCGTCGCTTCAAAGTAAAGAAGCTACTAAAACTTTAGTAAATGAGATTGCTCCTAAATATGTTGACCGTAATGGTGGATATACTAGAATCACTCGTACTAGAATCCGTCGTGGTGATGCTACGACTATGGCTTTTATAGAATTGGTATAAGGTCTAAGGAACAAAGTCCCTTAGACTACGCTAACGCTGAGTTTTCCTCGGCGGAAAGCCCACGTACAGCAGAGCCGTACTTTTTAAACTATTATTAACTTGATTAAGCTTCCCAATCCTAAAATACTTAAAAAATAAAGTGAGACAAATAAAATGAGTAATTTCGCATTTGGAACGTATCGAATAAGTGAACATAACCCCCAACATATACAAGCATTAAAACTAGCTATAGAATCTGGAATCACGATGATAGACACATCTTCGAACTATATGGATGGTTCGGCTGAGAGAGCAATTGCTATAGCCTTAAATCATTTTGATGAAGACGTACGAGAGAGCGTAGAGATAGTCTCTAAGTTTGGTTATATCCAAAATGAAAATATGGCGAGACATAAAGAAAACCCATTTGATGAGGTTGTCCAATATAGTGAGAATTGTTTTCATTGTATATCACAAAGTTTTATAGAAGATCAACTAGGTAAATCCTTGTCACGCTTAGAAGTAAGTAGTATTGATTGTTATTTAATACATAATCCAGAATATTATTTACTTGATGCCATAAAGCGTGGAGTACCTAAAGACGAGAGACTTGATGAAATGTATAAAAGATTATTTGATGCATTTTTGGCACTTGAGTTAGCTGTACAAAATGGCAATATTAAATCATATGGTATTAGTTCAAATAGTTTTTCTAAGCTTGTGAGCGATGAAGAATTTTTACCTTATGAGGATTTACTAGCATTAGCTGGAGATGCCTGCCAAGAGATAGGAAATGATAGGCATAGTTTCACAACAATTCAGCTTCCAATAAATATGTTAGAGACAAATGGTTTAAAATGTGCTTCATGGGCAAAAGAAAATGGTTTACGTGTATTAGTAAACCGACCTTTAAATGCACAGCTAAATGGTATAATGTATAGACTTGCTGAGTATGATGAAAGCAAAGAGTATTATAATCATTTTAATGAACTGATGGAAATATGCGATAATGAAACCTTAGGAGCAATGTTTACTCTGTTAGAAGAACTTGATGATAATAAATATAAATTTGCTTGGATAGGTGATTACGATAATTTTTTATATGCTTCTATTCTTCCACATATGCGAAAAAGTCTTGAACAGCTAGATGATGAGAATAAAGAAACCATTTTAGGGTATATTGACTTGTTTCTTATAGAATACAGAAAGATGGTAGCTTATGAATGCTCAAAGAAAACAAAAGAAACTTTAAAAGAATTATTTGAGGATTGTGCCCTACCCATACAAGAGTGCGCAATAAATTTTTTATTAGATAGAGGTACTATTGATTATATACTCATCGGTATGAGAAAGCCTCGTTATGTAGANGAGATTATGTCACTTGTAGACTAGGATGAAAAAGTAAGTTATATTTTTTATGACATGTTAAGCGATTTTGTCATATTTTATNACTATAAAAAATAAATAAAAAAAGGATAGTATATGATTCCGTTTACAGATGAAGAATTAATGGCTCCTGTTAAAAACGTTATAGATAANGTTCGACCATCTTTAGCACTTGATGGTGGTGATATTGATTTTATTACNGTTAAAAANGCNAGTGTNTATGTACAGCTTAAAGGNGCATGTGTAGGATGTGGAAGNAGNGGNAACACACTNAANTANGGTGTNGAGAGACAACTTAGAATGGATATACATCCAGATATATGTGTGATTAATGTACCAATTGGTATGGAAAANGATATAGATAAATTATAAAGAAGTGAAAATTTAATGCCAAATATAAGTAAATTTAAAACATTATCACAAGCAAAAAATAGTTTTTCTCAGGCAGATTATAAACAAGCCTTAGAAAAGTTTGCCTATGTTTTACAAAATTACCCTAATTCAAAAGAAGCATACAATGGTGTTATCCTTTCTGAAATGGCAATGAGTGGGGAGGGTGGAGCTGAAGCCTTGTTTGATTATTATGAAATTTTAAGAGAAGAAGATCAAGAAGCAGCNGANACGATTATGGGTGATATTTTACAAAATATGGATGGTAGTCTTGAAAAGCTTAGCGAAATATTTGTAGATCCATTTCGTCACAAAGTTGAACTCGAAGATGGAATTTTATACCAAGACTTTAAAGCTATTATAGATTCTGGAGAAAGTTTTAAAGATACTTTTGAAAATATTATGTTTTCAACAAAGGTGATTATTACACAAAAAGTAGATTTTATAGANTTTTTAGANAATTTAATTGAGTACGGNTATGAAGATATGGCTTTAACATATTTAGAAAATGCGCTTAGTGTATATCCATCAGATGAACCACTCCTGAAATTATTAAAAAAATTAGCAAAGGCTGGATAGTTGAAGATTGCCTTACCAGGAAAAACGTATAAGTATGTAAGTGAAAACTCTAAAAGTTGTGATGCCCAGACAGCCTTCGTGCTAACAACACAAAACGAAAGATACCTTCAAAATGCTAAAGATAATAATGCACATTCTATTATAAAGATTGAAGATATTGCAGAACTCTTCGGCATAGATAAAATCAAAATCATTGGTATAACTGGAACAAATGGAAAAACAACAACTGCAAGTGCAATGTATTCATTCCTTTTAGATTTAGGGTACAAAGTTGCTATGCAGGGAACACGTGGTTTATTTATGAACGATGAAGTGGTAGAGGGTAAAACTTTGACTACCCCTTCAGTTTTAAATACATACAAGCACATTTATCAGGCAGTAAATGCTGGATGTGAGTTTTTTATTATGGAAGTAAGTTCACATGCAATAAGTCAAAAGAGAATTGAAGGCTTGACTTTTGAGCTTAAAATCTTAACAAATATCACACAAGACCATTTAGATTACCATAAAACACTTGGTGAATATATCGCAGTTAAAAATAGTTTTTTTCAAGATGAAGGGAAAAAACTTATAAATAAAGATGAAGTCAATGCTTCATTTAATAGTAAGAATACATTCACGTATGGTATAGAAAATCCCGCTACATATAGGTTGATGGCGTATTCTCTTAATGATGCCTCAAGTGGAATCATCCAGCACTTTAAGGAAATAGTTCCCTTTACTGCTTCTCTGCATGGTTTTTTTAATCTTTATAATACAATGGCAGCTATTGCTGCTGTGGATCTTGTTACGGATAAAAAACTTGGAGAAATTGCAGATGTAGTAGATAATTTTGCTGGTGTAAGTGGAAGGATGGAACAGGTTTGTACTCTTCCAAATGTTATTGTAGATTTTGCACATACTCCAGACGGGATGCAACAAGTTCTCAATGCCCTTAAGGAAAAGGATCTCTTGGTTGTTTTTGGTGCTGGTGGAGATAGAGATAAGTCAAAACGTTCTATGATGGGAAAAGTTGCTGCATCTTTAGCAAAAAAAACGTATATAACAAGTGACAATCCAAGATATGAAGACCCAGAAGTGATTGTAAATGATATTCTCCAAGGTATTGATGATAAGACAAATGTTATAATAGAGCTCAATAGAAAAAAAGCAATAGAGATGGCTTTAGATGAGCAACAAGAAGATGAAGTAGTCGTAATACTAGGAAAAGGTGATGAATCATATCAAATCATTTATGATGAAAAACTCCCCTTTGATGATAGAGAAGTTGTAAGAGAATTATTAAATATCTAAGTTAAGTTAAAAAAACTCTGTTTCAAATACTTTTTTTGCTATAATTCCACTAAAAAATTTAAGGAAATTTCATGGGAATCCCTCAACCAGCGTTTTATATATTCAAATGTGAGCAATCAGCTCCTCCAGGTATGCCAAAACCAGCATGTGTTACAGACGACAACAAAGGTTTATATCAGTATACAGCTCAGAAACTAATGATGGAAGGCGTTATGATGGCAGCACCAATCGTTCGTACCTCATGTATGAATAGATGCGCACAAGGTCCAATTATGTTAGTAGAACCAGGTCATACAATGTATGTAGGTCTTACAGAAGAAAAAATCGATAGAATTATTACTGAACATATTATTGGCGGAAAAGTTGTCCAAGAGTATGTAATAGGTGAAGAATTTTGGGATGCTCCAATGAGTCCAGCTGATGCACGTAAGCTAATGGGTAAATAAGAGATAGGTAGGAAAAATTATGTTAATTGATATGTTGTACAGCAAAATTCATCGTGCTACTGTGACAGATGCAAACCTAAATTATGTAGGTTCTATCACAATAGATGAGGAGCTTTTAGAATCTTCAAAGATGAGAGTTGGACAAAAAGTAGAGATTTTAAATATCAATAATGGTGAGCGTTTTAGTACGTATATTATTGTAGGTGAGCGTGGGAAGCGTGACATATGTCTTAATGGTGCAGCTGCGCGTAAGGTACATAAGGGGGACAAGATTATTATTGTAGCGTATGCTACGTATAATGAGAAAGAACTTCAAACCTATAAGCCAAAGGTTGTTATCTTAGATGAGAACAATGATATTGAAACTATAGCGGACAGTATTTAGTTATGCACTTTAATCTCTTCTCGCTAATGTGTGAGATGATGTAAATGTTTGACATGAACAATATGAATAAAATGCTTCAAGAGATGCAAGAAAATGCTCAAAAACTCCAAGAAGACTTAGAATCAAAAGTATTCAGTGTAAAAACTGGAGGTGGTTTGATTGCTCTGAGTGTAAATGGCAAGGGTGAGGTTGTTGACTTGGATATTGATGATTCATTACTGAGCGACAAAGCTTCTCTTGAGATAATGCTCATAGGTGCTATTAATGACGCAAATAAAATGGTACTTGATAACCAAAAAAATTCAGCAATGAATATGCTTGCTGGAATGAACGGTATGGGTGGTATAAACCCTTTTGGAGAAAAATAAATGCTAAGAGTTTTTATAGCTCTTTGTGTTTTTCTTTTTTCTAATCTTTATGCGTGTAAGGGTGGTTATAACTCTTGCATCAAAAAGATAAAACATTCAAAATCTATACAAAACAATATACTCTCCATTCCAATTTCAAAATACAAACGCTTAGTCTTTTCTCGTACGAAACCAAAACAAAGAATTTTAAAACATGACCCCTTTCTTTCTCTTTACATTGTAAGGGATAAAAATGGTTTTAAGTACCCCTTTAAAATCAATATGAGTTACCCATCTGGAATAGGGATGGTTACAGATAAATCTGCAAAAGAAGTGAAAATAATAAAAAGACAAATTGGTTTAAGTCAACTAGCGAAAATAAATACAAAAATAATTGCACCATCAATACTAACAAACAGCTGTTGTTCACTAGAAGGAATCGTAACAAAACGTGGGATAATAGAAAAAGCTTATCTTAAACGTTTTATTACCAACAAAGATGTGAGATATGCAGATATAGGAATAAGAGTAAAAGATACAAAAAAAGGTATTGTTGTTGTTTCTTATGACCCTTTTATGAAAAATAATCCTTTTAAAAAAGGTGACTATATCTTAGCGATGGATGGGCGAAAGGTACGACAAAGTTCTACCTTGATGCAAAGAATACTTTTCTCTCGTATAGGTGCATTACACACAGTAAAAGTACTTCGTAATACAAAGATAAAGAATATTAAAGTACGAGGTCAGAAGAGGCTTAGTGGTGGGTATAAGATAGAAACATATTTAGAGCAGTATGGATTAACCTTTGATAAAAATTTATATATTATTAAAATTGACAGAAGTAAGAAGTTTTATGGTTTAAAACTTGGTGACCAGTTATTCAAAGTTAATAAAAATAGAGTAAAAACACAAGAAGATGTTATGAAATATATTTCAGACTTTAAATTCCACCCAGCACTTTTATTTGAGAGAAATGGAAACTTTCAGTTTTTTGTGAATATGGATTAATTTACTAAAAATTCTCAAGCAGAATCACATTTACGTAGGTACCAGCTTCAAGATTATTATCCTCTTGTGCGCTTATCATTAAGGCGCTAGAATCTAACAAGTTTGTTAAAATTGCAGAACTTCCATCTTTTTTCCCTTTAAAGTTTACNAGATANTCTCCATCTTCAAGAACAATATTACATGCAGTAAACTCGGTAAAGTGACTTTTTTTATTGAAGTTTTCACTTAGTTTTGCCTCAATAATCGTGTATGCTTTTTCTTTTGCTAACATTTTACAAATGAGAGGAAGCACGTAAAGTAAAGCAGTAACTGTTGAAGAGTAGGCAAAGCCTGGAAGTGCAAGTATAAATTTGTCTTCATGCTGTGCAAGCATAAGATGGCGACCGGGTTTAATAGCAACACCTTTAAAAATGACTTCAGCTCCAAGACGTGGAATAAGATCTTTTACGAAGTCATAATCACCAACACTAACGCCCCCTGTACTTACAAGTATATCTGCACAAAGAAGTGCATTTTCAAAGGTTTGTAAAATAGAATCTTTATCATCCCCCACTGTTCCGAGTTGAATGACATCAGCTCCAGCTTGCTCAAAGAGTGCAGCAAGTGTATAGTTATTTGAGCTACGTATCTGTGCTGGGTTATCACTTGCTTCACCAAGATCAAGAATCTCATTTCCTGTGGCAATAACAGCAACCTTAGGTTTAATACATACCTTTACCATAACGGTATTAAGCCCAGCCATTACGCCTATCTCAGCAAAGCCAATCTTTGTACCTTTTTTTATAAGGATATCACCAGACTTATAACTCTCACCAATAGGNCGGANCNAAGAGGCAAAAGGGACACTTGTCTCTATNGTTATTNTGTTCTCAATAGCATTAACATTTTCAATTTGAATAAGAGTATCTGCNCCCTCTGGCATTTTTGAACCTGTGAATGTTTTGATGCAAGTTCCCTGTNTTACGATTCTCGTTTCATTATTACCAGCAGGATTAAAGCCAAGAACTTCGATAGAATCAAGTTNTAAATCAGCATGCTTTAGTGCATAACCATCCATAGAAGCTGTGGGGAACTGGGGGTCGTTATAGACTGCCACAATATCTGCGTAAAGAATCCTACCAAGGGATGAGTTGAGTGGTACATTTTCATTTTTACGAGAAGTAACTTCAAGTAAGGCTAACATGTTCTGACTAACTTCGTATGATAATAAATTCATTTTATTTGGCTCCTAATAATCCACTACCCTTCATCTTTGTCGAGCGATTGAGGGCATACATTCTTTTTCCATCTTTAAGGTCATACTTCCATATTGGCGCTGAACTTTTAAAGTCTTCAACAAATATGTCAATGAGTTCCAGCGCTACACGTCTTTTTGGAGAAAAAACGGAGGCTATATATGAGCTTTCATGTACAAGTACATCTCCACGTGAATGTGCCATCTTGATGATTGCACCTTTTTGTTTCGCTTTTTCCTGCCACCCCGTAAACCATTTTACTAAAAGAGGTTCATAAATATCAAAACTAAGACCATTAATCCCATCCTCATCCCGAATAGTTCCGATAAAAGGAACAAATGCACCATAATTATTTTGAGATTCTTCTTCATACCATTCTTTTAGAATCCGAGGTACATCAAGAGCAGTATCGTAGAGGCTTAGCATCACTTAACCACCACAAACTGGAGGGAGTATACAGACCTTATCTCCATCTTTAAGGGGATAATCGAGTGAAGATACAAGTGTATCGTTTACAGCGACAGCAGAACTAGCTAACCATTCTTCGAGCCCAGGTATTTCTTGGAGTACCTTTGCAAGCTCTTTAAGGTTATTTATCTCTAATCTTAGTGTATCTTTTTGTATGGGACCTAAAAACTCTACACGTATCATTTGGGAAAATCCCCTCTTTGTCTTAATCTATACGATTATATCAGAGATAAGCTAAGCAGTGTATAATTTCATTTATAAACTCTAGGAGTAGTGTGTGGTTTTTGGAAAAATTGAGTATCTTAACTTACTAGAATTTCATGTTTTTATGAAACGATTTACGAAGAATACACAACAAAGTATGAGTATGCACTATAAGCGTGGAGTACCCTCGTATATTAACAAAGAATTTGAATCTCGTAGAGTTGATGCTGCCTTTATCTCAAGTGTAACCGCACGAACATATAAAAATGTTAAGCTTGGTATCATTGCAAAAGATAGAGTAAAAAGTGTGATAGTTCTTCCAGATGAGCACACACAAAAAGATGATGAGTCTGCTAGTTCCAATATTTTAGCAAGTTTGTTAAATGTTGAAGGTAAAATTCTTATTGGAGATAAGGCACTTGCATATGCCTTGGAGTCAGATAATTATATTGACTTAGCAAAGGAGTGGAAAGATAAACATAGTCTGCCCTTTGTTTTTGCCCTTTTTTGTTACCATGAAGATAAGCAAATATACAAGTCGATTGAGAAAAACTTTCTTAAACAAAAAACAAAAATCCCCCAGTATATTTTAAAACAAGCTAGTGCTAGGACAGGGATAGATACCCAAGATATTTTAGAGTATCTTAAACTGATTTCGTATGAATATAACATAAAAGCGCAACATGGATTAAAGAAGTTTTACGTACTTATGAAGAGCTCTAAATTNTTGTAGCAAGTTCTTTTTTATAGGCTTNTANNTCAAAGTTTTTTATTTGTGATGANCCTGANTCTATNGCNGCAANTGCAACTGCACTCGATATTTCNACAATAAGTCTTTTGTCAAAAGGTTTTGGAATAATATAATCATTNCCAAAAACTAACTTTTTCCCATAAATCTCATTAAGGTACTCCGGGACTTCTTCTTGTGCAAGCTCTGCCAAGGCATGAGCTGCAGCTATTTTCATTTGTATATTTATTGTTTTAGCTCTTACATCCATCGCCCCTCTAAAGATAAAGGGAAAGCCTAAAACATTGTTTACTTGGTTATCAAAGTCACTCCTTCCAGTTGCTACAATTGCATCTGGTCGTACCCGCTTGACATCTACAGGAAAAATTTCAGGAATAGGATTTGAGAGGGCTAAGATAATAGGATTATCAGCCATGAGCTTGATGTCCTCGGTGTTAAATGTTCCTGGACGCGATAAACCAACTACTACGTCAGCGCACTCAAAAACTTCAGCATGTGTCATATATCCATGGTCTGCAAATTCACGTTTAAAGTCATTTAAATCATTTCTTCCACTATGAATAACACCATTAGAGTCAATCATATAAATCGTTTTTACACCGATGTGACGGTAAAGTCTTGCGCAAGATATTCCTGCTCCTCCTGCACCAACTACGACTATTCTCAAAGTTTCTATTTTTCTATGGGTAAGTTTACAGGCGTTAATAATGGCTGCTGTTGAAATGACAGCTGTGCCGTGTTGATCATCATGCATTACGGGAATATCGAGTTCCTCAATTAAGCGGCGCTCAATTTCAAAACACTCAGGAGCCTTAATATCTTCTAGATTAATACCGCCAAATGTAGGTGCTATAGCTGCTACGGTGTTACAAAAGCTATCTACATCTTCAGTGTCTATTTCAATGTCATAACTATCAAGTCCAGAAAACTTTTTAAAGAGAATACTTTTGCCTTCCATAACAGGCTTTGAAGCAAGTGCACCAAGGTTTCCAAGACCAAGAACGGCTGTTCCATTAGAAATAACTGCTACAAGGTTACCTTTTGAAGTATATTTGTACGCATTTTCAGGATCCTTTTGTATTTCTAAACATGGCGTTGCNACACCTGGAGTATATGCAAGGGATAAATCGAGTTGTGTGTTACATGGTTTTGTAATCTCAGTTGCAATCTTTCCGGCTTNTGGAAATTCATGATAGTCNAGGGCTTGTTTTTTTGTTACATTTCTATGCGNCATTATAGAATCCTTNAATNATGATTTGATTATATCATTTTGTATATTTAATCATAGTTTAACGAGACAATCTATATAATTTCAAATGCAAAAATTTGAAGCGTTTTTATTAGAAAACTTACCAGAATCAAAGAGTAAACATCCTCATTATGAAAAAGCTCTTAGAGAGATGCTTGTAGGNAGTGCAAAGCGCTTTCGTCCTGCACTTTTATTGGGNGTTGTTGAGGCTTATAATCCGCTTATGCTTGAGGGTGCAAGACATGCTGCGTATGCAATAGAGCTGCTTCATACTTATTCTCTCATTCATGATGATTTACCAGCCATGGATAACTCACCACTTCGCCGCGGTAAACCTACTCTTCATGTAGTGTATGATGAGGTAACTTCGATTCTTGTAGGTGATGCTTTAAATACTTATGCTTTTGAAGTTTTAAGTAATGCACCATTTTCTGATTCTGTGAGAGTAAAACTTATCCGTGAACTTGCATCCAATGGTGGTTTAAATGGAATGGTCTTAGGTCAAGCGATAGACTGCTACTTTGAAAACTTTCCCTTATCTATTGAAGATGTTAAAATTCTCCATACAAACAAAACTGCTAAACTGATAGCAGCTTCACTAAAAATGGGTGCAATTATTGTAGGTCATGAGGATTTAGGCGAAAAGCTTTATGAATTTGGTATTAAGCTTGGTCTTCTTTTTCAGATTCAAGATGATATTTTAGATTGTACACAAAGTTCGCAGGAGGCTGGAAAGCTTACAGGAAATGATGAAAATAAAAATAGTTTTGTTACTTTGATAGGCTTAAAAGAGACTATGAATGAAGCAAATACCTTAGCGGATGAACTCGAGATCGAGTTGAATAACTTTGATGAGAACTTAAAAAAAAGTCTCTCCTCACTACTTACAAAATACATAAATAGACATAGGAATTAATACATGAGCAATCAAATGCGTCAAAAAATGGCAGATTCGATAAGATTTTTAGCAGCTGATATGGTTCAGTCCGCAAACTCTGGACATCCGGGTGCACCCATGGGACTTGCGGACATTGCAGTAGTTTTGAGTGAGCATATGAATCACAACCCGAAGAATCCAGATTGGTTAAATCGTGATAGATTAGTTTTTTCAGGTGGACATGCAACAGGTCTTATTTATTCTCTGTACTATCTTTGGGGCTATGGTTTAGAAATTGATGATTTAAAAAACTTTCGCCAGTTAGATTCTTTAACTCCCGGTCATCCAGAATACGGTCATACTAAAGGTATTGAGATGACTACGGGTCCTCTTGGTCAAGGTATAGCAAATGCTGTTGGTTTTTCAATGGCTTCAAAATTTGTGGGCGCTCAGATTAATTCTGAGACCGCTTCTTTAATCAACCATACTGTGTATTGTTTATGTGGTGATGGGGATTTAGAAGAGGGACTTTCTTATGAAGCATGTTCTATCGCAGGACATAACAAACTTGATAACCTCATTCTTATTTATGATTCTAATAATATCACGATTGAAGGTTCAACAGAGTTAAGTATTTCTGAAAATATTAGAATGCGTTTTGAATCACAGGCTTGGGATGTACTTGAAATTGATGGTCATAATTTTGATGAGATTGATACTGCCCTTACAAAAGCTAAAGCCAATACTAAACCTACTATCATCATAGCAAATACAGTTATTGCTAAAGGTGCGGGAAAATTAGAAGGTTCACACCATGCCCACGGTGCACCTTTAGGCGATGAAGTTATTGCTCAAGCAAAAAAAGATGCTGGGTTTGATCCTGCTAAGACTTTTCATGTTGATGAGGATGTATTAGTACGTTTTAGATGCGCTATAGAAGAGGGTGACTTATGTGAGAGAGAATGGATTCACTCACAAAAAACAATGCCTTTCATGGAGCAAAACGAAGCACTAAAAGCCTTGCAAAATCCTGATTTTTCTCGTATCAATTATCCCTCGTTTGAGAAAGCCGAAGCAACGAGAGGAACAAATGGGAAAATTATGAATGCTATNGCTCGCGGTATTCCTAGCTTTTTAGGTGGTTCAGCAGATTTAAGNCCATCAAATAAAACAAANTTAAATGACCTGGGAGTTTTTCCAAAAGGGAGAAATATTTACTTTGGTATTCGTGAACATGCNATGGCGTCNATTGTCAATGGNATGGCATTGTATGGTCCTCTTATGCCNTTTTCAGCTACATTNTTTGTTTTTTCAGATTACTTAAAACCAGCGGCAAGATTAGCAGCGCTTACGGGAATCCAGCAGTTCTTTATTTGGACACATGATTCTATTGGTGTAGGCGAAGATGGNCCAACGCATCAGCCGATTGAGCATCTTTCACAGTTTCGAGCATTACCAAACTTTTATGTATGGCGCCCAGCAGACGGAAGCGAAAATGTTGTGGCTTGGAAAACAGCTTTAAGTATGAATAANTCACCATCAGCCTTTGTTTGTTCNCGTCAGAACCTTGGTGTATTACCCGAAGCNATAAGNGGTGAAGCNAGTCGTGGTGGTTATCTNCTNGCATCTGATGTACAGCCAAGTATTACACTTATGGCATCAGGTTCAGAAGTAGAATTAGCACTGAAGGTAAAAGAGAGATTAAATATTGCAGGTATTTGTGTAAATGTTGTTTCAGTTCCATGTTATGACTTGTTTATAGAGCAAGATGCTGCGTATATAAACTCTATTATTAAGAAGGGGACAAAAACTGTAGCGATAGAAGCTGCCCGTGGTTTAGAATGGTACAGACTAGCAGATACAGTAATTGGGATGGATACCTTCGGTGCCTCAGCACCAGCAAGTCAGCTTTTTGAGAAATTTGGTTTCTCAGTTGATGCTATAGTGGAAAGAATTAAATAATAGTTTTAGTTAAAGAATGAGAATGTACAAAGGTGTAAAGAGATTTTTAGGTTTGAGAAAGTTTATTTAAACTAAAGAAAAGTACACCTATTGTTGCTATTGCGATAAGTAATATTGCTATTGAACCTGCATCCATTATAAATCCTTTATTTCTTTAGTTTTGTTTGATATTTTAATGACTATCATCACGATAAAAATTAAAAGGGAAAATGTAAAAGATACACTAACCCAAAAAATAAAATCTATATTTATCTCATCATATCTTTTGATAATACTTCCAATAAGAACAACTAAAATACCAAAAGCGATACTCATTGCAATACGAAGAGTATTGAGTATTTCTCTAATTTCGTCTATTTTTGCCATAGAGCATTATAACATAAGTAGGAAAGCTGAATGTCAGCAGTTTATTTTACGGTCTTATTTAAATCTTTAGAAGTATTCTTGTCCAAAAATTTGGACATACCTATTTTTGAGTTAGTAAACCCTTTATACTTTTTATTTGTATAATTATTATAGTAACCCTCTTGGCTACCTCCATGCATATCAATCTTACCCTAGGTATATGTTTCTTCTGCGATTAAAGTAAAGAGTGTTATTAAAAAAGTTAAAATTATTTTCATTTAGTTCTCCCTATTGTAAGCAGGTGAAGTCATGATTCTGCTGTCAACATCTCCTCGACCAATTGTAAAATGGTAAAGAACTTGAAATGTATTGTTTTTTATTCCAAGCATTCCGTGCATCATATCATCTAAAAAACATCCAATTCCAGTACCAGATAAGCCAAGAGATGTTGCTTCTAAGTAAAGTTCTTGACCAATCATACCGCATTCCCAGTACAGCTCTTTATATCTATGCGCACCATACTCGCCTAGTTGCTCTGAGAAGTTACATAACATTCCCAAACTAAAGGCTCCATCACTTGCAATGTCTTGGTTACAGCTAATTGATTTTGAAGCCATCTCGCAGTCTCTTTTTTCGAGTAAATAAAGATGAGGCATCTCGGTCTCTTGCCATAAAAAGTTGTCATACATTTGGGTACGAAGATTTTGTAAGTCTCTTTGGTTGCGAACTAAAATATATACACCAGAATCATATTCTTCTACACGGTTTACCATGATGGCCAAGTGTGCTGAACTCTCCTTAGAATCAAGTGAACCTACCACTGAGGCGAGAAGCGTATGAAATAATTCTTTTGTGATTTGTGAGTAATCTTTATGCATTATATGAATACTGCGACGGTTTAGTACAACATACTTAGAGTCTTTTGTTTGTTCCCGTAGAGGGAGAGATTTCTGAGTAGGTTTTTGCGCTATTTGCATTTGTGTGGTGGCATCTTCTATCTCAGGAATAATGTCCCAGTGTTGTATGGTAGGACTTAGCTTATTTGCAATGCCGGCATATACAAGAGGTGTATTCTCAAGGAGGCTACTTATGTCACTGGTCGAATCAACATCTTCAGGCGATATAACAAAAAGCATATCAGCATTTTCTGCTTCAAACAGTCTATTTTTTTGTTTGATTCCAAAAAGTGTATTTATATCAGAATCACTGATAGCGTCAAGACGTGTTACCTTCCATCCAAGCATTTTTGCAGAAACTACGAGCGACTGCCAAGCGTGTCCAGCATCAAGTTGTGTATAACGAAAAGCACGTTCTCCGTATTTCCAAACCTCACGCCAAGTAATGCTTGCAAATCCTAGAAGAAAACTATTTTTAGGAAGTGTATCCCAAAGTGAGGTTTCTAAAGAGCAGAGTGTCTCAAGTCCGTGGTTTTTAGGGGTATAGTGGGTTATAGTAGTTTGTGTATTATCCATCATTGGAGGCAGAACAAGATAGCTCTCCGTTGGATGGAGGTTCCCACTAGAAGCATTACAGCGTACAGCCCACGTACTTCCACCTGACTCTTTATGTGCGGCTATACCCATAGAGAACTGTAAAAGTTGTGAGAGTGATTCTTTTATAAGTGGAGCGGCTGGTAAGTCAGAGTCGAGTAAATGGTAGGGTGGACTTGCATTTTCAAAGGCAAGAGGAAGTTCTATGGTTTCTGCTCCATTATAATTTCTAAAAGGGTCAGGTTGTGTTGCCCAGTCCATAAACCCGAGTGAGCGTGCGTATCTTTCTTGTGCATGTTTTGTTGTTTCGTGGTAGTGAAATACCGTTTGTAAGTTTTTATTCATAAGACAATAATAA
>JAESSH010000015.1 GCA_016764205.1 Sulfurimonas sp. | reverse complement strand
CAAAAGCTCTTTGTCCTTTTCAGAGCATCATTTAAAGCAAGTGAACTACTATAAAAAAGCAGTCCAAGAGATTACAGGTGATGAGGTGGAAGGATATATTTGTTATTTATTGGAGGGTAAACTTAAAATTATTAAGGTGTGATGTGTTTCCACTTTGAAAAAACGAATAGCAAAAAAACATTTCATCTTGTCATATATTTATTCCAAACATCGTATAGATGTTATTGTACATAATCAGATATAAGGATTATACTATGCAAGAAATTACAAGTACAATAAACATAGATATAAAATCAAAAATCTATACGATGAGAGATAAACAGGTGATGTTAGATAGAGATTTGGCAGAGCTTTATGGTGTGGAGACAAAGTATTTAAACAGAGCAGTAACTAGAAATAAAGAAAGGTTTCCTGAAAAGTTTAGATTTCAAATAACACAGGTAGAATATGAAAACTTGAGGTGCCAGATTGGAACCTCAAGTTTGGTATCACAAAATGTGACACCACTAAAACATGGTGGTAGGAGATATTTACCTTATGTATTCACAGAACAAGGTGTATCAATGCTTAGTGCAGTTTTAAAAAGTAGAATTGCTATAGATGTAAGTATAAAGATAATGGATAGTTTTGTAAACATGAGACAATTTATATTTAAAAATGCACTTATCTTTCAAAAAGTCGAACATATAGAACAAAAGCTTTTAAAACACGATGAAATATTTGACAAAGTATTTGAAGCCCTAGAAGACAATAACACTACTCTGTCACAAGGTATATTTTTCAACGAACAACTCTTTGATGCGCATAACTTTGTATCAGACCTCATAAGAAGTGCTAAAAAAAGTATAGTACTGATTGACAACTATGTCAATGACTCAACCTTGCTTTTATTTACTAAAAATCAAAATGTAGAAGTTGTCATCCATACGAACACATTCTCAAAAGCATTAAAACTAGATTTAGAAAAATATAATAAACAATATAAAGATATTTCTATAAAAACAAATAAAAAATTTCATGATAGGTTTTTAATAATTGATAACAAGGAAGTGTACCATATAGGAGCTAGCCTCAAAGATTTAGGTAAAAAGACTTTTGCCTTTAGTAAAATGGAAGACTTAGCTCCGCATCTCTTGGAACATATTTAAAATTCTTGTTAAAAAAATTTATAAATGTAGAAGGAGCTAGCATCAAATAAGAAGCCTCCTTTTTGATGAATATGCTTCTATTATGATATAATAGAAGTAATAAAATATTTTTAAGGAGATTAGGAATGGTGTCAATTCAAACAAACAATTCGGTTATCGAAAACATTTTTGAAAAACAATTTCATAAAGATGTTAATAAATTTGTATCGTATGTTGCTAATCTTATTGAAAAAGATAAAGGGTCTAAACAAAACTCATCATTTGATATAGTATCTAGCTTTGATTCTATCACAACTGAAAATGATGATGTGTTTAAAAAACTCTCTAAATGATAGATATTAGTGATGTCATAAAAATTCATAAACTACTTATTGTAAAATATGGTGGTTTAGAGGGAATTAGAGATAAAGGTCTTTTAGATTCTTCAATAAATCGTCCATTTCAAACTTTTTCAAAAAATGAACTTTATCCATCTGTTATTGACAAGGCTTCAGTGCTGATTGAGAGTATAGTTAAAAATCATCCTTTTGTTGATGGAAATAAAAGAGTTGGTCTTTATCTTTGTCTTGTTTTTTTACAGCAAAATGGGTATAAAATTGATGCTACAGATAATGAAAAATATGATTTTGTCATATTAATAGCCGAATCCAAAATAAACTTTGAAAATATAAAAACATGGATATATTCACATACAAAAATACACACCAAAAGTTGAACTTAAAAATTTAAGTACTTAAAGATACACTTCTTTATCATAATTTTGTAATAATACACGAATTATTTTAAAAGGTGTATTCCATATGAACAAAATGCTCATGCTAGTATCTATGACAGGGCTATTAATTATTACACCATTATATGCACAAGAAGTATATTTAGATACTCTAAGTGTTACTGCGACTAAAATTGCAACAGCTACAAAAGACATCTCCCAGTCCATAGCGGTTGTAGATGAAAAAACCATAGAAGACAAAAACATTTTAAATATGCAAGAAGCTATAGAAAACATTCCAGGGGTGAATGCTAGCTCTGCAAGTAATTCATCAAGACCAAGACTTATTATCCGTGGAGCTGGTCTTAAGGCAAGGTTTGGAGTCAGAGAGATTATGGTAATGAAAGATGGTGTTCCTATGACAGACCCAGATTCATTTACGAGGTTTGACTTTATAGATATGCAAGATGTATTAAGTATAGAGGTGCAAAAAGGACCAGGTTCTATTAACGCTGTAAATGCAACTGGTGGAGTGATTCAACTAGTGACAAAGTCAGTTTTTCATGAGGGTAAAAATAGAATTAAAATAGGCCTAGGAAATGACGGACAAAGGAATGTAAACCTCAAAGTGAGAGGTGCAATTGATGAAAACAATTTTATATCGGCTACGATAAGCCATAGAGCTCTAGAAAATGATTGGCGAGATAACAATGACTTTGATGCTACGCAAGTAAGCCTAAAGTACGGTCATATTTTTGATGATGCGTCTACGCTCGAGACAGAATTTTCATATACAGAGTCAAATCTCAACCTACCAACTTCCATGACAGACGCAG
Source organism: Sulfurimonas sp. (assembly GCA_016764205.1). The sequence goes on along the minus strand of JAESSH010000015.1, from coordinate 19,300 downwards.
AGTTTGAAGTATTTAAAGCTACTGGTGAGCAACACAATACATCTTCCCCTTGGCAACATAGCGCAAGAGATTCTAAAATATTTGCTTTTAACGCAAGATATGAAAAAGAATTCGGCGACCTAACTTTTAAACCAAGGTTTTATTTTAACACCTGGGAGCATTTTCATCCAGTTACCGCAAGTGTGCTTGATAGTGATGATAACAAAGTATTTGGAACTGACTTAGAAGCAAATTATTTTCATAAACTTTTTGATAATGATGCAACATTAGTCTTTGGAGTAACTGCAAAGCATGATGTTACAAAGGGTGCTAAAAAGTACGCATATGCTGATTTTAATCAGGTTGCTGGGGGTAGCAAAGCTATCTCTACAACGCTTTCAAACAACAAGGGCGATTTGGTAAACATCGAAGATAGCACATCAACTCTCTATGGTATATATGCACAAGAAACACTTCGTCCAACAAAGAGGCTAAGCCTAGACTTTAGCTTAAGGCTTGATAAAATAAAATTTAGCATTGATGGAAATGAGATACTCCAATATAACTTTAGTGGGTTTAGTGGTCCAAACACTTATAACACAGGAGATGGAGTATATAGTTTAGATACATCGTACAATTTAGCCTCACCAAAGATTGGACTTGTGTATGCCCTTAGCGAGACTACAAATGTTTATGTTTCTATAGCCCAAGCTAATCAGGCACCCACAGGAAGTGAGATAAAAGCAAACATAGATTTAAATAAAGCTGGTGTACAGAAAACAACAAGTAGAAACTATGAAGTTGGGGTTAAACACAGGTCTTCAAAACTCTCCTACGATATAGCTCTTTACCAAAATGATGTGAGCGATGAGATTACAGCTGTAAAACAAAACTTTTCAACCTTTTATGAAAATGCAGGTAAGACAAGAAAAAGAGGTTTAGAGATTAATGGTGTGTACCAACTCAATACAAATATACAACTTGGTGCTAGCTACGCATACAGTGATTTTAAGTTTGTAGAGTTTATGGAAGAGGGTACGAAAAACAGAGCTGGAAATAGTCTGTCATTTATACCAGAAAACCAGTACTCAATGTTTGTGACGTATAACTTGGCAAACGGCTTTAAATCAAGAATAACTACAAAGAGTTGGGGAAGTTATTTTATGGACAACGCAAACACTCAAAAGTACGGGGGATACGATCTAGTAACCAATCTCATGCTAGGCTATGAGCAAAACGAGCATTCTATACAACTCAACATCAAAAATATTATGGACGAACATTATGCGGCACAAGCTGATAAAGATATAAAGGGTGTGAACTCTTATAAGGCTGCAGCTACAAGAAGTTATATGATAACGTATGCGTACAAGTTTTAAACTCTATTACTTTAGGCACAGGAGTACAGTATTGAATGGATGGATGGTATTATGATTGATATAGAATTATTAGAACGTGGCGGAGTTGTTGTGTATATACTTATTGCTTATTCAGTTATTGGTATCACTATTGTTGTAACAAAATATTTTCACTTTATGAGTATGGGGAAGGCACCAACTGCATTTGATATATTTAATGCAAAAAAATATCAAGGTCCAGAAATGGCTGTCATTTTAGCACTTAACAATGCGATAAAAAGTGGGATTCATGACCTTGATAATATTGCCGACCGTATTATAAACTATGAATTAACTCGTTTAGAAAAAGGGCTTAAAGGGATCTCTATTTTAGCCAATACTGCTCCGCTCTTAGGTCTGTTAGGAACTGTAACGGGAATGATGCAAGCATTTATGGTGATAGAAAAAGCTGGTGGAAAAGTGGATGCGAATGTACTTGCAGGAGGAATCTGGGAAGCTATGATGACAACGGGTGCAGGATTGAGTGTTGCCGTTGTACTTATGATACTTCTTCATCATCTCGAAGGCATTGTTGAAGGGCGTTATAAAAATATGTATCANGCNNCATCACTNTTTTTTGAAAGAAACAATAAAAAACATACCATGTTAGGTATAAGTTACGACGAAGCACACCATCATCACGGTGAGAGCATTAAAGATGAAATTTAAAAAGAGAACGCCAATTACTACCGGAGTAAATCTTACTTCTTTGATTGACATTGTTTTTTTACTGCTTATTTTCTTTATGCTTACAGCACATTTTGTGAATGAAGAAGCAATAAATGTTGAATTACCTACGAGTGAGTACGCTACNGAGATAAATGAAAACAAACCTATTGTTGTTGTNGTTACAAAGAATGGTGAACTTAGCATAGACGCAAAGGTCATTTCAAGAGAGAAGTTTTTTGCTGCAGTAGCAAGTCTTGTTTCTTCTGGGGATAAAAAAGTGCTTTATATAAAGGGCGATAAGAAGGCAAAACTGAGTGATATAGTTTATGTAATGGATGCAGCAAAGGCGTCTAACATAGCNTCAGTCTCTATAGANAGCGAATAAAGGTGTATCAAAAATTAGTCCTGCTTTGGGGATTTATTTTCTCCTTGCAACTCCATTTTGCACTGTTTTATTGGCTGAGTGGGGANACTCAGGTTGAGAAGGCTAAAAATNTTCAANAATCAAGNACNGTTATCAGTCTCTGTGTGCCTCCNANAAAAGAAATAAAAAANGAAGTGAAAAAAGAAATTCAGCCCAAGGCGAANAAAAAANNGAANCCCAAACNAAAANCTCTTGCAAAAGAGAAAAAGAAGCTTGTCAAAGAAGTCTTTAAAGAANCGTCCTNCGTGCCNCAAGAGACACTCAAGCCAAAAATGAGTACAGATGAAGATGAAGCACAAAANANAATCTTCTTNNAAATGCTTAGAGAAACAATAAAGAAGAACAAAACATATCCTAAAATCGCTAGAATACGAGCAATCCAAGGAGAAGTTCANGTTATCTTTTATGTACTTGCTGATGGAAGCTTAGTGAANGTGGATATAGTAAGTGGTAAAAAGATTTTTNATTCGGCNATTGAAGAAGCGATTAAAAAAAGTTCTCAGCTAGTTACTGCACCAGACAGTTTTATTTACCCTCTTAAAGTCAACTTGAGAATTGATTTTCGTTTAAGATAATTCTTAGAAGAATAAAACCTTAAAGAAGCCTAAATTTAAGTGTAACTTAAGCATAAAAAGCTATACTTCTGCCACTAAAACAAGTACTACTTTTAGTATAAAGTTTAAAATTCACATAAAAAAGGTTCAAGAATGAAATTTACAAAAATTGCAACTTCTGAACAAATCGACCAAAAATGGGTTCTAATCGACGCTGAGGGTAAAACTTTCGGTCGTATGATGACTGAAGTAGCTACTCTTCTTCGTGGTAAGAGAAAAGCTTGCTGGACTCCAAATATTGATTGTGGTGACTATGTAGTTATCATCAACGCTTCTAAGGCTAGATTCAATGGTCTTGGAAAAATTAAAAATAAAGAGTATTTTTCTCATTCTGGTTACTTCGGTTCTACTAAGAGTGTTAAAATGACTGAGCTTTTAGAAAAAAATCCTGAGAAGTTATTCAAACTAGCTGCTCGTGGTATGCTTCCAAAAACAAAACTCGGTGCTAAAATGATTAAAAAATTAAAAATTTATGCAGGTGCTGAGCATCCTCACTCTGCACAATTAGCTAAGTAAGGATTACCAGATGGCAACAAGAATATATGCAACAGGTAAGCGTAAAGCTTCTATCGCAAAAGTATGGTTAACTCCAGGTACTGGTAACATTACTATTAATGGTCTTTCGTTAGACGCATGGTTAGGTGGACTTGAAGCAAAAAAACTTCGTGTTAAACAACCATTAGTTCTTTCTAAACAAGATACTTCAGTTGACATTGTAGCTACTACTTTAGGTGGTGGTTTTGGTGGTCAAGCTGATGCGCTTCGTCATGGTATTTCAAAAGCTCTTGTAGAATTTGATCCAAGTATTAAAGCAATTCTTAAACCTGAAGGTATGATGACTCGTGATTCACGTGTTGTTGAACGTAAAAAACCAGGTAAACGTAAAGCTCGTCGTTCTCGTCAGTTTAGTAAACGTTAATAGTACATTTGAACAATATAATGAGCGAAAGCCCATTATATTGGCAGGGACTCTTCGTCCCTACAACCCCCTAAAGTTTTAAAAAACAAGCACTTCCTAACAAACTTTTCTCTATAATGCCTTAGATGAAAAAAATAACAATCTTCCTAATCACTACAGTTCTACTTATCGCTATGATTCCAATCATTGGAAATACCTTTGTTAAAAATACTCTAGATACGAAGATAAAGAATCTTCAATCACAGGGGATACAAGTAATAAAAAGTGATGCCAATACTGGCTATTTATCAACATCAAGACATTATGAACTTTTACTGCATACAAATACTATCACGGAGGGAATTCGTATTGGCATAGATATGAAATATTCAAATATCCCCTTATTTAACGAGCTTGTCTTGGATGTATATCCTCTGGCACTCTCAAGTGACACAATGAAGAATTTAAAAGAAAAAGATAGTGAATTTTCAAAATACATCGAAGCATTTCTTTTTAATAAAGGTCTTCTATGCCACATAGAGTACGAACTCATTAGTAAAAAATTTAGCGGCTATTTGAAAGATATTACAGAGAATCACACATTACAAAATAATGCAAAAGTTATTGCAAATGTGAAGGGCGTGACATTCACAGGAGTAGGAGACCTTCTTACTCCATCGTCTCTCGAGGTAGTTGCAAAGACTATAGACATAAAATTTTTAAATGAAGAAGAAGAGATGTCAATCTTTTTTAAAAATCTAAGTGCTTTATCAAGTATCCAAGAGAAGATAAGTTCCCTCTCTTTTTTAGAAGTTGATACACTGGCAGTTCATCTTAAAAGGTTAAACCAAGACAAACAGAGCTTAGAAGTTTCAAAGATATTTATAAATATTTCTTCAAATACACAAGGTAAAGAAGCGGAGATACATACAAAATTCTCTTTTGACAAGATGCAAGCACATTTNAAAAANNTTGATATAAATGCATCATNTTTAAACTATGACTTGAGGGCGTCNCATATGGATAANGAGTCTTTTGAAGTGCTGAGAANTTTAGTCTCACAAGCAANAACTTCCAACTCAGTCAAATTAAATGCGAAAATAAAAAACAGCTTTATTAATNTATTGTCTAAAGGTATTNAGGTAGATNTTGTTGATTTCTCTATAAAAANNATAGTGTTAAATAACGAAGATATAAAAGGTTTTACAATCGCATCTAAGATTGATATGGAAGAAGATTCTAGTTTAGTAGCNAAGATGATGCTTTCACCTCTTTTAATTCTAGGAAATATAGACTTTGATNTTCAATCAAGTATTTCTCAAAAGATTCTTCACCGGGTGATACGATCTTCATCTTTATTGTTTTTCATTCAAAGGTATACAAAAAGAGATAAAGAAGAAGTNAAGTTTGATGTATCATATAGACAAGGAAACTTGAAAGTAGATGGAAAAATAATCTTAGGAAAATAATGAAATTTTTATTAGTATGTTGTATAACTTGGAATCTTTTTGCAAATACATTGCATTTAGCCACATCTACGAACCCAGCGCGCTTAAATCCACTTTTAGCAACGGACTCAAGTTCTTCACAAATTGCAGGATTTATTTTTAATGGGCTCGTAAAATATAACAAAGATAGCACAGAAATCATAGGTGACTTAGCAAGTAAGTTTTATTTTGAGAATGATAGAACCTTGGTGTTTGAATTAAAAAAAAATGTATACTGGCATGATGGCGAAAAGTTTACATCCAAGGATGTTCTTTTTACGTATGAAACCTTACTTTCACCAAAAATCTCTTCTCCTTACAGTGCAAATTTTCGATTTGTCCAAGAAGTGAAGATTATTGATGAATACACCTTAAAAGTTATTTATAAACAAGCATATTTTAAAGCACTTGAGACTTGGATGATGGGGATAATTCCGGAGCATATTTTAGCAGATGATGAAAACCTTATGAGTTCAAAATTCAATACAAACCCTATAGGAACAGGTGGCTACAAACTTCATACGCTGGAACACTCTAAAAATATTATTTTAGAGGCAAATGATGATTATTTTATGGGTAGACCTAAAATCGATAGAATTTCTTTTCATGTTATTGCTGATCCTGTTACTCGCTTTTTAATGCTTAAGTCACAGTCTCTTGACCTTGGAGCTATTGAGCCTATGCAGTATGAAAGACAGCTAAGCCCTGAGTTTTTTGAAAACTTTAATGTTTACGAGGAGATAAGCCGTTCGTACACATACCTTGGATTTAACCTTCGACGTGACAAATTTAAGAACCCCAAAGTAAGGAAAGCCTTGTCTTTGGCTATAGACAGAGAGGAGTTGGTAAAGATTTTATTTTTTGAACATGCAAAGGTTTGTACAGGTCCTTTTCATCCCTCAACTTCTGCATATAACTCAAGTGTAACAAGTCCTAAGCAAGATATACTACAAGCGAAAAAGCTTTTAGATGAGGCGGGATACAATGAAGAAAACCCTTTTGAATTTGAAATCGTAACATCAAATTCAAGCAGTATACGACCCTACGCTGCGCAAATACTACAACATCAATTAAAAAAAGTTGGAGTGAAGGTTACACTTCGTGTTATGGAGTGGCANGCATTTNTAAATATGGTTGTTTTNCCTCATGAATTTGATTCTGTTCTTTTAGGTTGGGGACTTGCAGCTACCCCAGATCCTTATCTTTTTTGGCATAGCGATTCTGATAAAAAAGGTGCTTTCAACTTAGTAGGGTATAATAATCCTAGAGTNGATAAAATGATAGATGAATCACAAAGTATGATTNATCCTCAAGANTTATCAAGGTTATGGCAAGCAATGTTTAAAATCATTACAGATGATAATCCTTATTTGTTTTTATACATACCAAACTCAATTACGACAGTAAGNAAAAAGATTAAAAACGTGGAATCAAGTGTAAGCGGNATATGGCATAATCAAAGAGAATGGGAGAAGGTAAAANTACAATAATTGAGTATATATGTGCATATTCGTTACACNTGNCTGTTGAGGCAAAAAATGCAGTTACAATATGACACGTTTTTAGAATATATTTGTGTCGATATTAGACATAGTATTAGCAATTAGGTAGAATTTGGATATGATGCTACAGCTTAAAGCTCATAATAAATTTATTTTTATTTACAGTTTAATAAAGGAGAATTAAAGATGACAAAGAAAATTGACGTTGGTCCAGTAGGTTATATGCCACAATCAGCACCATCAATGGGAGTTGAACTTTCACCAGAAGGTAAGGCTTTGCTTTATGGTAACATCGTAGACGAAGAAGAGGCGATGAGAGATGCTGCAAAAGCAATGTTAACTAGAGATAACCCAACTATATTCCCTGGTCCACAAGTATTATGGGACTGGAGAGATGATGTTGCTGACAAGACAGCAGCNATTCTTGACNTAGCAGCGGAGATTCCTAATTGTAAAATTATCCCAATGCCAGATTATAGACCTAAATATCCAAAAATTGATGTTAAGGCTGAGATTAATCCAAATCACCCAAACTTAACTATTTTAGATAACAAAATCAAAGCTTGTATTTTTGTTGGTGTGCACTGTCACTATGCAAACCTTAGCTTAAGAATGATTAGAGCAGGTACTGGTTGTTATACTATCGCAATGTGTGCAATGATGGGTCATGAAGAAGCNATGGCTTCTATTAGAGANGTTCATGCTGACGATATAAGAAAGTTCACAAAAATTCTTCTNGAAGTAAGAGATGAATTAGGTATCAANTATACAACAACAATGCCACCTGAAAATCCATCTTTACCAGATGAGGAATGGGGAACAATTACGCCTGCTGATTACGGAGAATATAGAAGTCTTCTTATGAGTAAAAAAGGTGAACACGTAGCAGACGTTGAATAAGTTTAGGAGAAATTAATGAGTTTAAATAAAAAATTAGTAGATATGGATTACCTCTTAAACGAGGCTCCAAGAGAAAAGCATTTTATTACCGGTGCTCAAGCAATGGCAGAAGCTGTTAAAAGAGCAAGTGTTGATATGGCAATTGCGTATCCTATTACTCCACAGTCTGAAGTAATGCACCTTGTTGGTGATATATTCGCACAAGGTCATATTAAAGAGTATTATAGAGCTGAAGAAGAACTTGGAACAATGTCTGCAATCGCAGGTGCTGCAAGAGCTGGTGTACGTTTGTTTACTGCTACATCAGGACCAGGACTTTTACGTGGACTTGAAGCAATCGTTTCATGGCCAGGGCATAGAGTTCCATGTGTACTTGGTGTACTTACTCGTGTTGTTAATGCACCTCTTTCTATTCAACCAGATAATATAGAGATGGCATATTTAATGCATTGTGGTGTTGTAATGTTACACGCTGAAAATCAGCAAGACACATTCGACATGACTTTAGCAGCATTTGCTATTACTGAAAAAGTTGATGTTTATATTCCTGTATCAGTTGCAACTGAAGGTTTCTTTGTTACACATGCCAAAGGGTATGTTAACATGATGTCTGAAGAACTTGCATTCAAAGAAAATGATCCTTACCATGCTCCAGTTCCAGCGATGGATAATGAAGTACCACCGGCAAGAATCCAAAGAGATGCGCCAGTTCAAAAGTCAAACTTTATGTCTTACTTAATTCACTCAGTATGGCAACAAGAGATTTGGGATTCAAATAGCAGAGCTATGAAATATATCTACCAGTACCTTGGTGGACCAATTGAAGTTCAAGATCCTGATTCAGATATATTTGTTTTAGCTTCTGGATGTGCAGCTGCACAGGCTAGAGAAGCGCATAGATATGCACAAGAAGAAGGTTTAAGCGTTGGTTTTATTAAGGTTAAAGCAATTAGACCATTTCCTAAGCAAGAAATTCGTAAAGCACTTAAAAACGCTAAATCGGTTATTATTCCTGAACATAACATCATTGGATGGTTATCAACAGAAGTAAAAGCAACAATTGACAACAGTGGTATTGTTGTTGATGGTCCTCGAGTATATGGTGGTATGACATTACCAGTAGAATTAATCATGGAACAGATTTATATCGCTTTAGATATAAAAACTGAAACATTACAAGCATAAGGGGTATTAGATGAGTTTAGATTATATGATTCCATCTTCGAAGTTTAAAAGATATTTACCAAAAGATTACGTAGAACTAGTTGATTACGGTCCATTTGGTAAAGATTACAGTGAAGTTGGCGTAAAAAACATGGGAACGTACAAAGAGTTAGTTGAAGAACATCCAATGTGTTCTGGTTGCTGGATGGCGTATTACATTAAAATTGTATTTGCTGCACTTCCTAACCCTGAGCATACTGTTACTATCGGTACAGCTGGTTGTGGTCGTCTTGCGATTTCTCAAGCTGCAGTTCCATTTGTTTATGGTAACTATGGTGATCAAAATGCAATGGCATCTGGTATGACAAGAGCATTTAGATTACGTTTCCCTGATATGCAAAAAGATGTTATTACTATCGCGGGCGATGGTGGTATGTTTGATATCGGTTTTTCTATGACTATGCATGCATGGTTCAGACGTGAAAAATTTACTACTATTATGCTTGACAATGAAGTATATGGTAATACAGGTGGACAAGAGTCTGGTATGAGCATGGAAGGTGCTGTACTTAAGATGTCTCCAAAGGGTAAAAACTTTGGTAAAATCCCAGCTATGGAATTAGCTATAACTGCTGGTTGTGTGTATGTTGTGAAAATGTCACCAACAAACATCAACAAGGCTGCTAAAACTGTTAGAAGAGCAATCTTTGCAGCTAGAACACTTGGGCCAACTTTCTTACATGTATATACTTCATGTAATATTGAATATTCAATTCCTACTCCAGATGTATTTAAAGATGCAAGAGAGATGGAAAAAGGTCGTTTTGCTTTTGAAGAATTTATGACTGACGAAGCGAAAGACTTATTTGCTCAAATTGAAACGAAAAAGAAAAGAGAGGTTAGTTAAGATGGCAGCTGACAATAAAAGATATAACATACGTATTTCTGGACTTGGTGGGCAAGGNGTTGTTACTTCTGCTCACATTCTAGGAGCTGCTATGGATAATGCTGGTAAATTTGCTTCTTTGGTACCATTTTTTGGTTCTGAGAAAAGAATGGCACCAGTTGAGGCATATGTTAGAGCATCTTCTCAACCAATTTATGAAGTTGGTGAAGTTGTTTATCCAGATATTATTATGATTTACCACCCACAGGTTGTAACACATGGTAAGTCGTATACTATGCCTTTTTACACAGGTCTTAAACCAAATTCTTTAATCATTATTAACTCTGATGTTAATATTCTTGATNNAGAAGATAAAGAAGTACTTAAAAANCTTAACGCGAAAGTTGTTCAGTTTGAAGCTACAGCTTTAGCAATAAGAATTGCAGGTACTGAACTTGCAACAAATATGGCAATGATGGGTATGGTTCTTGGGATTACAGGTCTTGTAACTGAAGAACATATCGAAGCAGCTGTTAGAGANAGATTNCTAGGTAACTCATTTGTTGCTTCTGGTGGTACTGCTGCTCTTGACTCGGCTATTGAGAAAAAATTTAAGAAAAAAGAAGAGTTACTTTCTAAAAATATGGAAGTAATTACAGCTACATTCGAAATGGCTAAAAAACTTGACTTAAATGATGGTGAGTTAATCACTAAATTAGAGATATAAAAAAGGAAAAAAAATGTATTANGTAGCAAAAGTAAATCCAGANATGTGTTCAACATATAAATGTAACATGTGTACTCTTTATTGTCCAGAGGCAAATACTTTGATGTTCGATAAAGAAAGAAAAACTTCATGGGTTGATGAAGACAGATGTAANGGNTGTGCAATTTGTGTATANGTTTGTTCTGATCTTTTAAGTAGAGATTGTATTGAAATGACAATGGTAACTCAAGAAGAAGCGTAAGTTTTAATGTTAGGAGCTTTTTTCCTAACACGAAAGATTTAAAAATCCTTATGCTTACAAAGCATAAGGAATGTAATTTTGTATCATGTAAATAAAAATTATTTATAAATTTTCATTTTTATGAAAGATGATACAAAATTACACAAGGTAATATTTAGGAGATAAAATGGCTAATCTAGGCCCAGCTTACTATTCACCATATCCAGTTGCAACTTATGATGGTTTAATTACACCACCAAAAGGAAAAGGACTGTTATTAACGGAAATAGTTGATGAAGAAGTAGCAATGAGAGAAATTGCTAGAGTAATGTTAACAAGTGAAAATGCAACAATCTTCCCTGGACCACAAGTTTTATATGCGTGGAATGAAGAAGCAAAGAAAAAAGCGCCACTCATTAAAGAGATGGCAGAAGTTTTAGGTGCTAAACTCATACCAATGTATGATTATAGACCAAAATATCCTAAGATTAATCCAGAAGTAGAGATTAATCCTAATCATCCAAACTTAACAATTTGGCATAATGATATTAAAGCATGTATCTTTATTGGTGTTCATTGTCATTATGCAAATGTTGCATTAAAAATCGTTAGATCTGAAACTGATTGTTATACTGCTGCAATATGTGGACTTTCTGGACATGAAGATGCTATGGCTACTATCCGTGACCAGCATTCAGCAGAGTTAGAAAAGTTCATTAAAATTGCAAAAGAAGTAAAAAAAGAACTCGGCAAATAGGCTTAGGAGGTTATTATGAGCGTACACAATAGAATAAATGGAGATAAAAACTGGGCAGGTCAGACGATGGTTTCGGCTGACTACTTACTTTTTGAAGCTCCAAGAGAAAAACACTTTATGACAGGTTCTGAAGTGACAAAAGAGGCGGTAAAAAGATGTACAGTTGATGCATCTGTATCTTATCCTATAACACCACAATCTGAAGCAGCACACCTTATTGGTGAGCTATGGGCAGAGGGTTACATAGGTATGTATTTTAGAGGGGAAAATGAATTTGGAGTTATGTCTGAGGTTGCAGGATGTGCAATGTCAGGATCACGTACAGTAACAACAACTTCAGGACCAGGTACTTTGCGAGCAATGGAAAACTTTCCAATGTGGTCAGGTACTAGAATTCCAGTTCAACTTATACTAATGGCGAGAGGGATTAATTCACCTCTAACAATTCAACCAGATAATCTTGAAGTAACATTTATGTTAGAAACAGGGTGTATGATTTGGTATGCAGAAGATGTTCAAGAACTTTTTGACATGATAATTGCTGCATTTATGGTTTCTGAACAACCAGAAGTACATGTTCCAATTGTTACTGTTGTTGATGGTTTCTTTGTATCACATACAAGAGAATCTGTAATGCTACCACCTGATGATATTGCATTATTTCCATATGATCCATATGCAGCTCCATTACCTCCGATTGATTCAGAAATGCCTCCTGGTAGATTTCTTAGAGATCCATTTGTAATGAAATCGAACTATATTTCTTATGCAACACATGCTTCTTGGCAGTGGGAAGTAAGATCTGCAGTTGAGAGATCTATTCCACATGCGAAACATTACCTTAAAGGTCTTGTTCACACTAGTGGTGACGAAGATGCTGAAATAGTATTTGTTGCTTGTGGAACTGCTTCTCATCAAGCAAAAGAAGCGCACAGAGAATTAGCTAAATTGGGTATTAAGTCCAAGGTTGTTAAATTAAGAACTATTCGACCATTTCCTCATAAAGAACTTTTAGAAGCTACAAGAAGTGCGAAGCATATTTTTGTTCCTGAGTTCAATGTTGTTGGTTGGTTAGATAAAGAAGTAAGAACTTCTCTTTATGGGAAAACCGACACTGAGATTATCGGTAGGCCGAGAGTTGCTGGTGGTATGAGTATGCCAGTTGAAGCGATTCTTAAAGAAGTTTTCGAGCATATTAATGTAGAGAAAGGAGCATAAAATGTCAGTAGATATTTATAAAATTAATCCTGAATTTAGAGACATCATGCCAAAAGAGATTATTGATCTTGAGGAAGATGCTACTTGGGGCGAGAAAAAACGCGGTATTATGGATTTAACAGACAGAAAAGAGATAATGGAAGAGCACTCATTATGTGCTGGTTGTCCTGAAGCTGCTGGACTAAGATATATCTTAGCGGCACTTCCTGTTCCAGAAGAGACAGTTATTGTAAACTCTACTGGTTGTACATCTTTAATGTTTCCACATATTGCACTTCATACTGTGCACTCACTTTTTGGTAACCAAAATGCAGTTGCATCTGGTATCAAAAGATCTTTAGAATGGAGATTTCCAAACAAAACTAAAGATGTTATTGTTTTAGCTGGAGATGGTGCTACTGTTGATATCGGTTTAGATTATACAATGCAGTCATTCTTTAGACAAGAAAATATCACTACAATTTGTTTTGATAATGAAGTATATGCAAATACTGGTGGACAAGAGTCTGGAATGACTCCAAAAGGTCAGGTTTTTAAAATGGCTCCTAAAGGGAAACTATTTGAAAAAGTACAAATGTGGAAAATTGCTGTTGAAGCAGGTTGTCACTATTCTGTAAACCTTACCGCTTCAGCACCTAAGGCTGTTGCAAAAACATTAAGAGAAGCAGTTTTGATTGCAAGAGAAATTGGTCCAACATATATAAACCTTTATACTCCATGTATTCTTGAAATCGGTTTAGATGCTCATGAAGGTCTTCGTGAAATGAAAGAGCAAGATAAAGATAGATTTGTATCATTTAAATATGTTTCTGAAGCTGCAGAAGCACATTTGAAAAAATGTAAAGAAGAAGGAATTCTATAATGTCAAAAGATTCGATTAAAATCAGAATGCCAGCACTTGGTGGTCAAGGGGCAGTTACAGCAGCACATATCGCTGCTACTGCTGCAGATACTGAAGGGTACTATGCTGTTTCAAATCCATTTTTTGGAGCTGAAAAAAGAATGGCACCTTCAGAGAGTTATGCAAGAATAAGTACCGTGCCTATTTATGATAGAGGGGAAGTTATTTATCCTGATATCGTTATGATTTATCACCCACAAGTAATTACTATGGGTAAATCATATACTATGCCTTTTTATGCTGGTATTAAAGAAAACGGTCTTGTTATTATAAATAGTGAGTTTAACCTTTTAACTGAATCTGATAAAAAGTTTTTAGATTCAAAAAATGTTAAAGTTTTAACACGAGACTTTACACGATTTGCTATTGAAATTGCTGGTACTGAACTTGCAACAAATATGGCAATGCTTGGTGCATTATTTGGAGCATTAGGAACTGTTAGTAAGTCTGCTATTGAAGAAGGGATTAAAGATAGATTCCTTAAGAAATATACAGCTTCTGGTGGTACTGCTACACTTGACTCAGTTATTGAAAAGAAATTTAAGAAAAAGAAAGAACTTATTCAAAAAAATCTTGATACAGCATCTGCTGCATATGACTTAGTTACTGAATGGGTTAAAGAAGTAGGTCTAGCACCTATCTTAGATCCTGTAAAAAAAGCATCATAAACACTCTGTGCTTCGGCACAGAACTTCTTCTTCTAAAGACTACATAAAATTCCACACTTTCTTCTTAAAGGTATAAAATGATTTCCTCTTTTGTTATAACAGGATTTTTAGGCGTAGGTAAAACTACTATGCTCACAAATAGTGTTAAAGAAAATTTTAAAGATAAAAAAATAGCAATTATTGTTAATGAATTTGGTGATATTGGTGTTGATAGTAAAATATTGAAAAATGTTTATAGCGAGGTACTTGAAATTTCTGAAGGTTGTATTTGTTGTCAGCTTGCAGAAGAATTTGAGAGTGGTGTTTTAGAAATAATAAGCAAATATAATCCTGAGATAATATTTGTAGAAACATCTGGTGCATCTGAACCTTTTCCAATCTTTTTATCCCTTCAAAATTTAGGTATATCTGTTGATGGGATTATCGCGATAGTTGATACAAAAAACTTTCATTCTTATAAAGATAATTCAACTGCACAATACCAGCTTGGTGGATCTAATATTATTGTCCTCAACAAGATTGACTTAGTAAGTGAAGAAGAAGCAAATGAAACCGAGAAGAGTGTAAGAGAGATAAAAGAGAAATATAATATTAAAAATACGATGACAGGCAAGCCTATATTCAAAAACTATGTACTTTATAGGGCAGAACAAGGGCTTGTTAATAAAGAAGTCTTTGAGGGCATGTACAAGGTAGATGAAGTTGTAAAGTTTGCTGAAGACTATAAGCACTTGAATCATACTATAAAAGATTCTCTTACGCAAAAAGTAGGGTATATAAAAGATGGAAGCTCATTTAACGATGTAGATATGATTTTAAAGAGCTTACCTAAAAATATTTATAGAGTCAAAGGTGTTGTAAAAGTGAGCGATGTTGATAATGCTCTTTTTATTAATTATGCCTTTGGGGATCTTAATTTTGAAGAGTTGCAAGATTACAATGAAAAGTCTTTGTTGATATTTATTGGAGAAAACATAGAAGAAGATGTGAAGGCTTTATGTGAAAAATTTGATGTATTGTCTACACCAACTTTTTCAATCAAGCCCTAGTGGCGATTAATCGCAGTGTCCACCACCACAACATCCACCACCTGCATTCTGTCCAACAGTAATCATAATCTCATTACCGGCTGAAGCTCTTGCGGTAAATAGATGTTGCTGACAAAAATCTTCGTTCATTATTTCTGCTATTGATTGAGAGTAAAGCACTGCATCTTCTCTTTTTTCAAATGACTTTTCTTTTTGAATCTCACTTTTACGAAGACATCCGCATTCTTTTTCCACTGTTACTAAAAACATATATATTTCCTTTTGATAATAAAATTTATACGGGATAATAACAATAAGAACTTAAATACAAATAATGAATTACTTATACATACGTTTTGTAAAGTATGCGCTTTCTAGTCATAGTCATCGTCATCGTCTTCATCAACTGGGCGTACAGTACTACGAATGATAATTTCATCTCCCATGTCTTCTGCCTCGAAATAATGTGTGTGACAAAATTCTTGGTTCATTCTGCATTCGATTATTTTTGCTTTCATTATAGCATCTGCCTTGTCTTTAAAGACTTCATCATTAACAAATGATCCCTTTATAAAACAACTACATTCTTTTTCTATATGAATTCTATACATATTTTTCCTTTAGTATTTTTAATCAAGTTCTTTAATAACTATAAACTCACCTGATTCATAAGAGTAAATCTTCTTAGCCTCTTTGTCAAGTACGATTGGTCTAATCCATTCATTTAAAATAAATTCTTGTGCAATAGAATTTTCTACGGCTTTAGCTACCGTACTCAAAGGTGCTTCCATAAAGGTGAGTAAGCGTATAGGCTCATGGTATGCCTCTCCATCTAAGATAACAGACTGTGAGGGAAGACCAATTTTTAGGTCACTATAGTTACCAGTATAAACGCCTATTTTTGACACAACATTGTGGTAAACCTTTGAACCTGCTCCATAGATGCTGTTATCAACAGTTGAAAAATAATGTTCGAGATTAATCCACTCACCAACAATGAGGGGGCCATCAAAGATTCGGGTTAGAATATCTGCATTTTCATTATCAATAGAAGAATCATAAGAGTGCATAAATAAACGGTTGTTAAATGTCATATGCTTTGTAGAGCTTCTAGGACCTGCATACACTCCCATATTACCAGCTAAACCCCATTCTGGTCGTGGGTCAGACCAGTCCATAGATTTAATAAACACATCTTCTTGAGTATTCGTATTTGGTAAGAATCTTGCTCTTTCTTCTCTGGCGGCATAGGATGCTTTTTTAAAATCGGATTGAATGAGACTAAAACATTTTAGCTCTTCATCACTCAGTATATCCATATCATAAAATGTAATCTCATCTGTTGTGGTTGTATGAAGCGCAGGCATAAATTTTACATTTTCAGGAATACTAATACCTTTTTTGAGAAGTTCTGCACGTACTTCAGGTATATTTGCAATCATACATAATGCTCTTGTATTTGGTAAGCTAATATTACCACCACATGCTCCACAATCAAGGGCTGATTCAAAGGGGTTATTGCTAGATACGCTTCCGTGCCCAACTATAATAACAAATTTAGGAAAATCCTTTACCTGTCCTATCATGGTTAAAAAGTTATAGACATATTTTACTTTTTCTTCAAGAGTAAAACCAACCATAGTTAATTTTTCTTTTTGAAACTCGTAATCATCTTTTGTTATTTGATAATGGCTTGTTAGTTTATTGATAATTTTATGAGAAATATCTAAGTCTAAGGGAGTAGCAAAAATAAGGTGTTTCCAGATTTTCTCAATCTCTTCTTCAGCTAATGTAAGATGGTTATTTACTATAACTTCGTGAATAATTTTTACATGTAACTTTTTAACATACTTCTCTATTTCTTTTGATGATAGTTTATCAAGAGTATAGGAAGTCTTAGGTTTTTGAGGTTTCATTTTTGAGAAAAGTTTTTCAGTCTTTCTTGGAAAAAATGTTTTACCAAAGAGAGCTATTCCAAAAATCCATCCTATAGCTTCAACCATTATATATGGAGTATAAGGGTTATTTTTAAGGTCACTTAAGATTTTCTTACTGGTTTTAGCAATACCTTTTTTATTACTATATTCTTCATGTGATTCTTTTGGTATCTCAAAAACTACATTTGTTGGTTTAATTATGGCTGGAGCTAAAAAAAGTTCGTGAGCCTTATCGAATTCAACAAAGGCAATAGGTAATCCTAAAAATCCTCCTGCTCCGTAGCTTGTGTATGCCCCTGAATCTTCAATGGTTCTACGGATAACTTCAGACCGTACATCAAGACAAAATGTTACTGAAGCTAAGGGTTTTTCCTCTTGAGTAGCATGCATTGCAAATTCATTGATATAGCTATGTATATAAGTATCTTCCAATGATTTTAGCCAGACAAACCCTTCTTCTTTTTGTAAAAAATGAATAAAATCTGTAAACTCTGTAAGTGAAATATCAAAGTGTGGTAATAATTCTTTTGCATGCTGTATTTGCAGAGCATCGAGTTGAATTTCATGTAAAATATAATCATTGAGAATCTCTTCATAGTCTTTACTTTCCTCTAAAGAATCAAGGTAAACACCAGGAAGCTTATCCTTGTATTGTAAAAGTTTTAGGATTGTGTAGGCATTATTTTCTTTGGAATAAGAAGTGAATTTTTCGAAGTTGTTGATTTTATTTTTTTTCGTATGTTTTATTTCAAAGTATAAGCGTATTGCCATATAATCCATCAAAGAAGATGGATGCTGCTGTTGGGAGAAGTAGCTTGCATCTNGTGAACGGTATTTGATAAACCCAGCCCATCCATGAAGCTTCAGTATATGTGTGAGTAAGTACTCTTCTATATTTTGAACCTTCAGCTCTTCTAAGGCTTCTTGGACATAAGTCTTAGAATCTCCTGCGTAGCTAATACCTTCAAAAAGTTTAAATGCATTAAACATGCCTAAACCTCTATCGGGCATGCTTAATGTAGTTTGTTCTTCATCTAAAAATCGTGCTATAAACTCTATAACTTCTTTTTCTACAATCTCTTTTTTNTTTNTTCCAAAGAGAGCATCTTGAATCTCATAGAGNGTCATGTGNTTTAANAGNTTTGTNGAGCATTTTNCTTTNGTTTCATACATAGATTCTTTTTTNAGNTACNNTAAAAGNTCTNNNTCNANTTNATTNTNATNNAGGAGNGTATGTANTCNAAGNCTTTTCCANTTTGGACTTATTTCCATTAAAAATTCACGAGCTTCTGTNACNTAGNTNGTAAAGTTANTTGNCTTTAATAGCTTNGCTACATTNNTTTCAAATANTGAGAGTTCAATTTTNCCTTGTGTATATAANTCTAAATAGTANGATACATCCATGTANACTTTACCACCGAAGATGCCTTGTGCCTTATNAAGTGCTTCTTTNAAGTTCATATCNTCAAANCCTTTTAAAGGGTTATGATGGATAAAAGAACCTATNGGCCAATAATGTGGNACTGTNTCTTTTACAGCATCTAGTTTTTCTTGTATACTCATNTAAGTATCTCCTTAAAGCCCANTAAACTTAGTAAAAATAAGATACTAATAATTAAATAATGAATGAGTTTATCTTTTGATCTTAGATCGAGATAATGAATAATAGGATTTTTTTTGCCAAATACAGTTGTAGCCATAACGCGCATTGCTAGAAAGAAGTTTCCAAAAAAGACAGTAGTTATAACCGCAAACCATAAGAGATTTACATCAGAAAGGAGTATATTGTTAAAAAATAATATAGCATTTGGAAAAGGGGGATAGAGTGCTAAGGTAATTAAATAAATACTTAAAAAAAGCCCTGCATTAGGTGTAGCTAGTGTTGTACCAGTGATTGAATGGTAATTTGCACTCCCATAACTTC
>JAESSH010000014.1 GCA_016764205.1 Sulfurimonas sp. | reverse complement strand
ACACCAAGTTTATGATTATGTTTTAATGCAAAGTGATATACCTTATCACACAGTATTCTTGCATAGGTGATTGCCGCTGGCATATAATCAGCTGTTTCATTTGAAGCATACCCAAACATAATTCCTTGGTCACCAGCACCGGTCTCACCATCTTCTTGATCAACACCTTGGTTAATATCTGGAGATTGTTGGTTGAGTAAAACCTGTACTTTTACATCATCTGGGAAAAGACATTGTTCTCGTGTAAAAGAACTTTTTCCATCATAACCAATTCCAATGAGAGCATCTTTGACTATTTTTTCATACTCTTTATCACTCAGGTTAGCCTTAGATGTTACTTCTCCACCAATAATAACATGCTTACCTGCTACAAAAACCTCACTCGCTACTCTACTTTTTGAATCACGAATGATTAAAGCATCAACAATGCTATCTGCAATAATATCTGCACATTTGTCTGGGTGTCCGGGGGCTACTACTTCACTTGTAAATAAATACATTTTATTCCTTGAATTATTATCAGAGAAGAATGNTAGTTCTTNNTCTAGTTTGAAAAGCTANAAAACTNTTCTCATTTCTTTTTACNTNAGACNAGAACNTCGAGTTCATCACTATACTTTTTTTCACAATANGGTTCATACGATGACTTGTACACAGCATAATGTGCTGATNNCTTATGCCCATCNAGNGCNGANTCATCTCTCCAGCTTTCATATGCCATAAATTTTCTAGGATTTNCTGTATANTGAAAAATCTCATAAAAAATACAACCATCTTCAGCCTTAGAAGGAATAACCATAGCAGATAAAAGTTCTTTCATCTTTTCTTGGCTTCCTTCTTTTGCAATAAAAGTTACACGTTTTGTTATATTCAAAATATTTCTCCTAAAAAATAATGAAAGGATTATACCCGATTTAAATAAGTCATACTATAATGATACAAATACTTTAGGATACACACGTGGATATTAAGTTACAGATAGAAGATATCATACAAGAGAATGGTTCAGACTTCGAACTTTCAAAACTTTTTAAAGCCTATATCAACGAATATAAAAGTTCNCTTCCCCAGCTTTTCCAAAGTTCTCAAGGCAAAGACTTTTTAGTCAAACATACCAAAAAACTTGACTCAATTATAGANCTCATGTANAAAACAGTTCTTCGTCGTCTTTTTGGAAATTATATACCCATGAGAAGTTCTATTCCNATTGCTATTGTAGCTCTTGGAAGTTATGGTCGTGAACAATTATGTGTGCATAGTGATATCGACTTACTNATAGTGTATCAAAAGGTTGATGGCTTTAACACAGAACTTATTATTGAAAAACTTTTTTATCTCGCACTTGATTCTGGGCTAAAACTTGGACACCGTGTGCATGAGACAAGCGACCTTTTTAAGGCAAGTAATGAAGATATAACGATAAAAACTTCACTGATGGAATCACGTCTTATCACTGGCTCCCCTTTTACCTGGCAAGAAACGGGACGACAACTTAATATCATAAGACTCCATAATCAAAAAGAATTTATCTTAGCAAAAATTGAAGAATCTCAAATAAGGCGAAAAAAATATCCAAACTCAATGCAGCCTAATATCAAAGAGAGTGTTGGTGGGCTTCGTGATGCACACCTTCTTTCTTGGATTGCACAAATAATTTATGGGCTAGCAAACCTCAAAAATTTAACTGGTACGCTCTTTTCTGAAGATGAGTATAAAGAATATAGAATAGCCTTAGAATTACTTTTTCGTGTACGAAGTGCACTTCATCTTATACGAGGAAAACAAGAAGATAGATTACTCTTAGATTTTATGCCTCAGGTTACCACTATGTTAGGGTTTAAAGACACAAGAAGAATGGCTACAATGGTTCTTCAAGCACAATGGAGAATCAATAACTTTACACAAATCTTTGTTAAAAAAATGGTTCGCCCCTTTATCGTAGATATGTCATATGTATCGAAGTTTAGAAACCATAGAATTTCTAAAGGAATTTATGAACTCGACAACAGGTTATATGCTTCGTATAACTTACAAACGCTTTCAATAGAAAAACTTTTAGAAATTTTAATAGCACTTCCCGATAAGAAGTATAAATTTGATGCAGGTTTTTTAAACCAATTTACTTATACAAAAATCAAACATCCACTTAGCCCCACAATCTATTCATATATACACAAACTCTTTGAAAAAAAGCATATGTATTGTTTTTTAAAACTTTTTTATGATGCAGGAGTTCTCCCCCAACTCTTTTCATGTTTCAAAAAAGTTCTTCATTTACCACAGTTTGATGGCTACCATCATTATCCTGTAGATATTCATTCAACAAAGTGTGTTGAGTCCCTAGAAAACATAAAAGAACCATTCATACAAGATTTATACAATTCTTTTACTGATGAAGAAAAAGTTGTTTTAAAAATTGTTGTTTTTACACACGACACAGGAAAAGGTCGTAAACAAGATCATAGCGAAGTTGGGGCAAAACTAGTAGTACAGTTTTGTAAAAATCTTCATATTAAAGAAGAGCTTATTGAAAGAGCTGTTACCTTAGTAAGGCATCATGTTCTTATGAGTGGTGTCGCTTTTAAAGAAAATATTCATAACGAAAAAACACTTTATAAGTTTATGTCCCATGTCCAAGATACTAAAAATTTAAACCTTCTTTACGTTCTTACCTACGCTGATATTAACGGTGTTGGAGGGGATATCTATAATTCATTTAACTCAAGGCTAATTTTTGATTTGTATAAAAGTTCATTAGAGGTTTCTGAGAATAAAGAGAGAATCACTGATGCAAAAAAACGTGTCAATATTGAAAAACGTGTTAAAAATCATAAGGAGTTTAAAGCACTCCCTGTACTTATGCGAAAAAGAATTCTTCAAATAGAGTCAAATCTTTTTTACTTTAAACATACTCCAATCGATATTATTTCTATCGCAAAAAAGGCAAAAGAAACAAGTGACTTTAGTTTTAATATTTCATCAGAAAACTCATTAAGTATTGAAATTATTCGAAAAATTCCTCTTAATATTGGCTACCTTCTCTCTACTCTTAGTCATCTCGATGTACGAAGTATGGAAATTTTTACACTCTTTGATGATATAAAATATTTTAAAATAGAATTTACCAAAAGTATTGAAGATGATGTACTCGATGATTTAAAAGAAATCGTAAAAAATGCATTTGACATGAAGAAAAAAGTAAAGCTTCACCCCGTAAAGCTTGCAGATGAATGTATTAAAATTGATTGTGAGCACTCACTTACCCATGCCGAAATTAGTGTACATACTTCTAATCAAAGAGGATTGTTAGCCTTTATTATGAGCTGTTTTGAAGAACTTTGTATTAATGTTGTGACAGCAAAGATTCACTCCTCTAAACATAAGGTAAAAGATAGTTTTTTAATAGAAAAACATAATAACTTATGTGATAATACCGATAAAATTTATAATCTTTTACTAAACAAGGAAGTGTAAATGTGTGGAATAGTTGGATATCTTGGGAGCAAGGATACGAAAGAAATACTTTTGGATGGACTCAAAGAACTCGAATATAGAGGTTATGATTCTGCAGGTATCGCTGTTTTACAAAATAATAATTTTTCCAATTTTAAGGCAGTCGGAAAACTAAAAAACCTTGAAGAAAAAACAAAAGATTACACTACTGAGGNTTTTGCAGTTGGAATAGGACATACACGTTGGGCAACACATGGAAAACCAACGGAGCTTAATGCACATCCTCATGTTGGTGAGAGTTCTTACGTCGTTCATAATGGAATCATAGAAAACTATGTAGAGCTTAAGCACTCCCTTGAATTCGAAGGTGTAAAATTTTTAAGTCAAACAGATACAGAAGTAATCGTACATCAGTTTGAAAAAAACTTAAAAATATCATCTTCTGCCTTTGATGCTTTTTCGCAAACTATCTCTGAGCTTAAGGGTGCTTACGCCATTTTACTCGTTACTAAGAGTGAAGATGAGACTATATTTTTTGCAAAACATGGCTCACCTATGCTTGTTGGAGTCAACGAGCAGGATGAAAAGTACTTTGCCTCATCAGATACTCCCCTCATTGGTCATGCAACAAAGGTAAACTATTTCGAAGATGGTGATTATGGTTTTGTATCAAAATCTGAAATAACAATTTTTTCACAAAATGGAGAACAAGAAGAGCCTCATTTTCAAGAAATATCTACAAACAGATTATCTGCACAAAAAGATGGATATAGATTTTTTATGGAAAAAGAAATTTATGAACAATCGAGTGTTATTGCAGATACTTTACTTGGTAGATTAAATGAAGAATTTATAAATTTTGATGAACTCAACCCTGAACTTTTTGAAGGTATAAATGAAATGAAGCTTTGTGCCTGTGGTACATCGTATCATTCTGCTCTAAGCGCCTCATATATGTTTGAACGCTATGCAAAGATAAGATGCTCAGTTGAAATTGCTAGCGAGTTTAGATACCGTAAACCACTTATGTGTAAAGATACTCTTTTTGTCGTCATCTCTCAAAGTGGTGAAACTGCTGATACGCTTGAGAGTTTAAAAATGGCAAAAAATGCAGGACTTAAAACCTTGGTCGTATGTAATGTTGACAACTCTTCTATGGTTAGGCTTGCAGACGCGTGTATCTTAACACGTGCAGGGATTGAAAAAGGAGTCGCCTCGACAAAGGCCTTTGCTACACAGGTAACTGTATTTTGGATGCTAAGTCTTTATCTTGCAAAGCTTCGTGATTCCATGACAAGCAAAGAGTTAGCACGGCAAATCTTTTTACTTCGAGAGATTCCAGCAAGTGTAAAAGTAACAGACTCTCTGCATGAGAGAATTAGGCGCTTATCTAAAAGATATCTCCATGGGCATGGTTTTTTCTTTATTGGTCGCGATATATTCTTTCCGCTTGCCCTAGAAGGTGCTTTAAAACTCAAAGAAATATCTTACCTTCATGCTGAAGGCTATCCAAGTGGAGAGATGAAACATGGTCCTATCGCATTAGCAGACCCTGAGCTTTTTACCATTGCCCTGCTTCCACAACATCTATTGTATGAAAAATCAAAAAGTAACGTGGAAGAATTAAGCGCAAGAGATTCTACTATTTGCGCTATCTCAGCCATAGAGTTTGATAAGGCTGACGATTTTATTAAGATAAATGAATGCAAAGACTACATGTTAGAATTTTTTGAGATGATGGTTGTAGTTCAATTACTTTCACTCGAAATTTCCGTTCGATTAGGAAATGATGTAGATATGCCGAGAAATTTAGCAAAATCTGTTACGGTCGAATAAGGTAAGTATCATGGAAACAAAAACAAAAATTATGCTCATTGTTACTGGAATATTTCTTGCATTAGGTTTAGCAACCATTATCAATGTAGCTCTTAATTTTAGAGATTATAGTATTAAACATGCTGTTGAAAAAGCACAAATGACTACAAGTATCGTTAAAGATGGACTCACTGCACATATGGTAAATAATACCATGGATAAGAGAGACTATTTTTTAACACAAATCTCAAGAAATGATCATATTAAATCCTTATGGCTTGTTCGATCAAACAATGTTATCAAGCAGTACGGTACAGGCTTACACAATGAAACTGTCCGTGATGCTATAGATAAACAAGTATTAAATACAGGAGAGATGCTNAAGGAGATAATAGAGCATACAGATNATATNATNCTTCGAGTTACNNTNCCTTTTATAGCTGGGNANAATGAAGAAAATGTAAACTGNTTATCTTGTCATAATGCACAAAGAGGAGATACACTTGGTGCGATTAGTATGGAGTTTGATATTAGCCATACAAGAACCGATGGCATGCTTAGTATTGTTAGAATCTTAGGCATCAATCTTCTTTTCACAATTTTTGTCCTTGTTTTATTAAATAAATATTTATCTCCTTATATAAAGCTCTTCTCAAACATGCAAGAAGGAGTCAAAAAAGCATACCGCGGAGACTTCACACATAAATTTAGTACCCATACTGTTACAGGTGAAGCAAAAGAACTTGTTTTACAAATGAATAGTCTTTTTTCAAAAATACAAGAAGCCTTTGGCACTATTAAGTTTACTCTTGCTACATTTATACCAAGTAGTAATATCATATCCAATGATCCTCTTCACGAAGCCAAAACTATTATTAATGAACTTGCTGATATCTATAAATTTAAAAAGACTATAGAATTAGATATATCTAAAGATGCTATTTATCAAAGAATTGTGGATGTACTGCAAATAAAATATGCTATACAACATTTTGCACTCTATGAAGTAAATAATACTACATCAAAGAGAAATCTCATTTATATTAGCTCTGGTAAAAGTATTTGTTTTGACAGTGCTGATGAAGATTCTAATAACTGTCGAGCACATCGAACAAAAAGTGATGTTATATCAAGCGAGTTTCTTAATTTATGTCAGGCATGTTCTGCAAATGGAATACAGTACCTTTGTATACCTTTTAGAATTAATGAAGATGCTAGTCTTGTTCTCTCTATTACTACAAAAGATGAAAAAGAGCTCAACGAAATCAATATGCAAATAGCAAGTATAAAAAACTATTTTGAAGCTGCAAAACCAGTTATTGAAAGTAAAATTCTGATGGATAAACTTCGAGATACTTCTTTAAGAGATGCAATGACGGGACTGTATAATAGAAGATTTTTAGAAGAGTTTATGAGTAAAATTATGAGCCAAACACAAAGGGAAAATAAAACCTATAGCATACTTATGCTTGATGTGGACTTTTTTAAATTAGTAAATGACACCTATGGGCATGCTATGGGGGACAAGGTTATTGTAGCTATTGGGGATCTGTTAAAACAAAGCATTAGGGAGTCTGATTTTGCTATTCGCTATGGAGGAGAAGAATTTATTGTACTCTTATACAATGCTGATAAGAACGGAACAATGAAAGTAGCAAAAGAAATCCATGAAAATTTTTCTAAACTCATCTTTGATGTTGGTGAGGGTGAAACAATGCAAAAAACTATGAGTATTGGTATAGCTACCTTTCCTCAAGACGGTAATACTATCTGGAAGTGTATTAAACTTGCAGACACTGCACTTTATCAAGCAAAAACAACTGGTAGAAATAAAGTCGTTATTTATACGCAAGAGATGTCATAGAATAAAAGTTTGAAAAAGAAAGAGAAGTAAGGCTAAGGATGCCTTACTTTTTTATAATTGACTAGTGGCAACCACAACCAGTACCACATGATTCACCTTGTGGAGCTTCTTCTTTAGGTGCAGGAGTTGAACATGCACTCACACCTGGAGCTGTTGTTGGCTGTACGCCAGCATTATCAACTCCACCATTTGCATTAATTTCTTCAATTTGAGCCCAGATACCTGCTGCTGCTGCTGCATATCTTTTTGAAATTTCTGAAGTAGGATTAACAAAGCTAATTGGTTTACCCTCATCTCCACCTGTTCTAATTGATGGTTCAATTGGAATCTCAGCAATGATTTTAGTATCAAACTCTGCTGCCATTGGACCAGAAGTTCCTTTACCAAAGATATCATACTCAACACCAGTATCTGGAGCAATAAATCCACTCATATTTTCAACAATTCCTGCAATAGGAATATTAAGTTTTTTAAACATATCTAAAGAACGACGAGAATCATCAAGTGATACTGCCTGCGGAGTTGTAACAGTTAAACCAAGAGTTACAGGGACAGACTGAGAAAGACTTAACTGTGCATCACCAGTTCCCGGAGGCATATCAATAACTAAGACATCCAATTCAGACCATAAAATATCACGTAAGAATTGCTCGATTGCTTTATGAATCATCGCACCACGCCACATTAAAGATGCACCGTCTTCCATAAGAGAACCCATAGACATCATTTCTAAGCCGTATGCCTTAATTGGAAGAACTTTATTTCCATTTATTTCTGGTTTAACATCAGCAACACCTAACATACGAGGAATATTAGGTCCATAAATATCTGCATCTAAAAGACCTACTTTAAGCCCTTGTGCTGCTAAAGATATAGCAATATTTACAGATGTAGTTGATTTACCAACTCCACCCTTACCTGAACTTACCATTAAAAAGTTTTTCACTTGTGGAGCAATATTTTTACCACGTGATGAATCTTCTCTTGGAACCTGTGGTGCTTTAAGGTTTACCGTAATTTTTGCAGCACCAACTGCTTTTAATTCAGCAACTGCATCATCGTTAATTTGTTTCGCAACTTCTGGAGCACTTGATGTTATCTCTACGCTGAACATTACATCATTACCATCAATTTCTATCTTACTTACAAAGCCAAAAGTTACGATGTCTTTCGTAAATCCTGGGTACATAACTTTTGAAAGTGCTGATTTTACAATTTCTTCTGTCATATCTAATTCCTTAATTTGATTTTTTCAAAATAAAATGAAGGAAACCTTCTATTTTATTAGTCCATAAAAGGAACAAGTCCCTTTTACTTCGCTTGCGCCGCTGTGACGACTAAAGAATGACTCTTGGTAAAGAGTTATTAGTTTTATTAGTCCATAAAAGGAACAAGTCCCTTTTACTTCGCTTACGCCGCTGTGGCGACTAAAGAATAACTCCAAGTAAAGAGTTATACACTTCTAATTTTTGGATATTATCTAAATAAGATAGTTTTTATCTTATTTAGATTTTGAGGTGAAAGTTTTAAGCTGTAGCTAAAGCTTCTGCTTCTTCTTTTTCTTTTGCTTCACGAATAATTCTTTCAATACCTTCTGGGTTATCCATAATATCTTGTGTAATTTTATATGAACAAAATTTTGGTCCACACATAGAACAGAATTCTGCTTCTTTAAATACATCTTGAGGAAGTGTTTCATCATGATATTCTCTTGCTCTATCACCATCAAGTGCATATTCAAACTGTTTTTCCCAGTCAAAAGAATAACGCGCATCACTCATAGCATCATCAATATCTCGCGCACCCTTACGACCACGAGCGATATCCGCTGCATGTGCAGCAATTTTATAAGCGATAATTCCTTCACGAACATCTGCCGCATTTGGAAGACCTAAATGCTCTTTTGGTGTCACATAACATAACATTGAAGCACCATGCCATCCACCAACAGCTGCACCAATAGCAGAAGAGATATGATCATATCCAGCTGCAATATCAGTCACTAATGGTCCTAGAATATAAAAAGGAGCTTCATGACAAAGTTCTCTTTGAATCTTCATATTACGTTCAATTTGGTTTATTGGAACATGCCCTGGACCTTCAATCATAACTTGAACATTCTTTTCCCAAGCTCTAAGTGTTAATTCACCAAGAACTTTAAGTTCACCTAATTGTGCTGCATCTGAGGCATCAGCTAAACAACCAGGACGAAGTGAATCGCCTAAAGATAAAGAAACATCGTATTTTGCACAAATTTCTAAAATCTCATCAAAGGCAGTAAAGAAAGGATTTTCTCTATGGTAATGCATCATCCAAGCAGCCATTAAAGAACCACCACGGGATACAATTCCCATTTTTCTTTTAGCAATGTTTGGCATAGTTTCAAGTAAAAACCCTGCATGAATTGTAAAATAAGAAACACCTTGGAGTGCTTGACGCTCTAATACATCTAACATTACTTCTATAGTAAGATCTTCTATCTTGTTTCCAACATCATGAAGTATTTGATAAATAGGCACAGTTCCAATTGGGATTACAGATGCGTTAATTACTGCTTTACGAATCTCATCCAAATCACCACCCGTTGAAAGATCCATTGCAGTATCAGCCTTATACTTTTGTGATACTTTCATTTTTTCAACTTCATCTTCGATATCTGCTGCAATTGCAGATGAACCAATATTAGCATTGATTTTACATTTACTCGCAATTCCAATAGCCATTGGCTCTAATGATGTATGATTAATATTAGCTGGAATAATTAATCTTCCACGCGCAATTTCTGAACGAACTAACTCAGGAGATAGTTCTTCAATTTTTGCAACATACTCCATCTCTTCGGTTATAATACCTTGTTTAGCATAGTACATTTGTGTACGACATGTATCATCTTTTCTTTTTTCTACCCATGAAGCTCTCATAGTTTCTCCTAAAATACTAGTTTATATACTGGCAATATAATCAAATAAAGTTAATCTAACATAAAGTTAAAAAAATACTTCTCTACATTATCTCATCAAAACACCTCCTAGCCTATACTTTTACAG
Source organism: Sulfurimonas sp. (assembly GCA_016764205.1). Next base: position 14,318 of record JAESSH010000014.1, on the reverse strand, counting down.
ATAACAAGATAAAAAAAAGGTTTCATGTGTATAATTTCGTAACACTTTGTCTAATTTTGGGAGTTTTATTGTCGAGCCTAACACTAATATTACTTGCGGCTGGTACTTCTAGCAGATTTAAACTTGATGTAAAGAAACAATGGTTACGTATACAAGACAAGCCACTATGGCAATTTGTAGCTAATAAGCTAGATGACTCTCGTCTTTTTACTAAAATTATTATTACATCTTCAGCTGATGATATTGAGTTTATGAAAATCTATGATACATATACATTCATACAAGGTGGCAATTCAAGACAAGAGTCACTCAAAAATGCCTTAACTGAAGTTGACAGTGAATTTGTGCTGGTGAGTGATATAGCACGAGCATGTGTAGATATTGATTTACTTCATAGGCTCCTTGAGAAAAAAAAGAATGCGGATTGTATTGTCCCTTATCTTCACGTAACAGATACTGTTGTCTATAATGACAAAACAATTAACAGAGATGAAGTACGTTTAATCCAAACACCTCAGTTATCACGTACTTCTATTCTTAAAAAGGCACTTTGTACAGGGCTAAACTTTACGGATGAAAGTTCTGCAATTGTTGCTCACGGAGGGACAAGAGAGTTTATTTTAGGTAATACAGACGCACATAAAATAACATGTGTCAAAGACTTAAAAAAATTACCTTGTTTACAAGCCCCTTCTTCTGAGATACTCAGTGGAACAGGCTTTGATGTTCACGCCTTTGGAAATGATGGAGTAATGTGGCTCGCTGGTGTTAGGATAGAATCAGAGCATAGCTTTAAAGCCCATAGTGACGGAGATGTAGCAATTCATGCTCTCATCGACGCACTCTTAGGTGCTGCTGGAATGGGCGATATTGGAATGATGTTTCCAGATAATAATGATACATATAAAGATATTGATTCTAAAGAACTTTTAAAAAGAGTTGTTACAAAAATAAACAATTTTGGTTTTCTTATTATTAATGTGGATATTACTATAACTGCACAAAGACCAAAGATTGGAAAATACAAGACTAGTATGAGAAAAACACTTGCAAATCTTTTAAAAATAGATATGGCGAGAGTAAACATAAAAGCAACAACAACTGAAAAACTTGGATTTATTGGTCGAGAAGAAGGTGTTGGAGTGCTTGCAAATGCAAATTTAAAATATTATGATTGGACAGAAAATTGAAAATACTTATTATAGAAAACGAAATATATTTAGCACAAAGTATTGCTACTAAACTTAGTGAACTTGGTCACATTTGTGAAATGTGTACTTCTACAAAAGATGCTATTAAAAGTAACGACTACGATGTTGTTTTACTCTCTACAAATATAAATGGGCAAGACTTTCACCCAGTTATTGAAATATTTAAAAAATCTATTGTTATCTTAATGGTTTCGTATATTAGTAATGATACTGTATCTAAACCTCTTAGTGCTGGGGCAAAAGACTATATACTCAAACCATTTATGATAGAAGAACTTATAAGAAAAATTGATCATTACCAAGATTATGAAAAGCTAAAAATAAAAAACAAGGCCTATGAAAACTATTTAGCACACTCTTTTTCTTCCATTACAAAAGAGCATAAACATCAAGAAATAGACTTACCATTATACATTACTTCCAATATCCAAAAGTACGCTGATGCCTTCGCGTTTGAGCATGCATCAGTAAAAAATCAAGCTCTTCATTTTATATCACTTAGTACTCCTAATGCTCTTTCTACTATTGAATTATTTTCTCAAAATGCAATTATTTATGCAATAGATTATCAAAGCCTTAAAAAGTCAGAGAAAAAAAACTTCTGTGCTTTCATGAAAAATAAAAATATTATTGTCTCAAGTACCGATACTATTGAAGATGTACAACATAAAGTAATAACAATCAATAGTGAAAACAATATTTTTTCACAAGGTGATATTTTACCAATAGAAGACTATGTAAAATTTATTGTATTAAATTACCAATATAAATTTCCAGATACTGAACTTTCAAAAAAACTAGGAATTTCGAGAAAAAGTCTATGGGAGAGACGTAAAAAATATGGTATTAGCAAGAAAAAATAAAACTCTCTATATTGATAGAGAAGCAGCATCTGCCTTAGAATTAGTAAAATGTGGTTTACTCCAACCACTCAATGGTTTGATGAGTCAATCAGAAGCACTCTCTGTTTCACAGACAGGTCTTCTCAATGGAAAAACATTTCCTCTTTCTTTTATTTTAGCTCCATCTGGAAAAAAAAATGAAGAAGTCATTAAATCTTTAATCCCAGGAGAAGAGCTTACTATAGTTTGTGAAAAAGAAGAGTTTGCACTCCTTCTCGTTGATGAAATTTTTGCAACAGATCCAAAAGAAAGAGCAAAACAAATTTTTGGAACAGATGATATAACCCATCCAGGTGTAAAGATAGCCATTCCAAGACTTGGTTTTTGGGCAGTTTACGGAGAATATACACTTCTTCATACTCGTGAAGATCAAAATATCCAAAATAAAGAAGCAATAGCCACTTCAAAACGATTAATAAAAGCAAAACATACCACAGCTCTAATCATGTCTGCCAATCCGCTTCATCGTGCAAATGAAAGACTTATTCGCCAAACTATTGATTCAACAGACTTACTTGTAATTTTTTTAACGAAACCTTTTGATTCTAAAAATTTAGATTATAAACTACGTGAAGAAGCCTTAACATTTTTTGTAAATAATTTTTTACCAAAAAATAGAGTTCTCATACTTCCACTTGAACAAAGTTATATTTTTTCAGGTTANAACGAACTTATCATTGATTCTATTGTTACACAAAATTATGGTTGTGATAGATTAACACTCACAAAAGATCATACTGGACTTGGAATATTTTACGATGAAAACGCTGCTAAATCAATCATAGACAATNTCATTGGTATAAANATAGAAATCAAAATAGAGAGCGAATATGTCTACTGTAACCAATGTACAACTCTCGTTGGAAAGAATACCTGTCCACATGGGCAACACCACCAAATCTCTTACCATGCAGATTCTATACTCGAACTTTTAGAGTCAGGGCTTTTACCACCCACTATACTTATTAGAAAAGAGATAGCAGCTTTTTTACTTTCAAAACTCTTTCCACAAAGATTTAAAAAACTAGAAAAACTTTACTACGATGTACTTCCCATAGAAGGTCTTTTAAAAGAGCATACTGAATATGATTTTTACCTTGAGCTTATGAAGCTTTACCAAACAACTTCACTTACCTAAACGGAGAACCCCATGAACTACCTTTTTATAACTCTTTTTTACAGCGGTTTATCGCCAAAAGCACCAGGTACTGTTGGAACTTTGGTGTCTTTACCTCTTGGAATGTTAATACTTATCTACCTTGATGCACAAACACTTTTTCTTGCAACTGTGCTCATTAGTGTCATAGCTATCAAGTCTATAAACAAATACGAAAAGGCTACAGGAATTCACGACGACAAAAGAATTGTTATTGACGAATTGGCTGGTATGTGGTTTGCACTCAGTATCGCTCCTGCAATTAGCATTGGGATGAATGACTTAGCCCTACTCTCAAATGGCTTCATAATCCAGTCCATTTTATCTTTTGCTCTTTTTAGATATTTCGATATTGTAAAGCCTTCTATCATAGGAAGAATTGACCGTGAAGTAAAAGGTGGACTCGGTGTTATGGGCGATGATATCATCGCTGGTTTTGCAGCTGGAATCTCAAGCGCACTCATTTGGCAGGGAATTTTAAAAATTCAAACACTGCTATAAAAAATACAATAATTTTTAGTTCATTTCATTCTCATGATAAAGAGACAGAGATGGAAACGCAAATTCTATATTGTTTTTTTCAAAAATTTCCATAATCCTATGCATAACTTCTTCTTTTGTCTCCAACCAATCTTGCCAGTCTGTACTCTTTGTAAAACAGTAGACTAAAATATTCATACTAGAATCTGAAAACTCATCGAGATACACGAGAAGTGTTTTTTTAATCCCTAAAGCATCTTCTTTGGACACAAGTTTAGTACTTTGTTTTTGTTGGTACCTATACAGAGTGTTTACTGTTGCTATATCTTTATGTATATCAAGCATCGTTCGAATTTCATTTACAGCATTTTTAATATCCTTGGATGAAGAACCATACTTAATCCCAAGTTTCATTTTAATACGACGCCCTAAGCTTCTTTTATTCCAATTTTTTACATCCTGATTTGCAAGTATTGCATTTGGAATGGCAATAAGAGCATTGTCAAAGGTTCTTATTGTTGTCACCCGTGTTCCTATTTCAATAACTACCCCTTCCTTACCATCAACTACTATCCAGTCACCTTGAGAGAAGACATCACTAAAAAGAATTGAAAGTGTTCCAAAAAAATTCGCTAAAGAATCTTTTGCTGCAAAAGCAACAGCAAAACCACCAATCCCCAATCCTGAGAGAACAGCAGTTAAGTTTGCCCCAGCAAAGTGTAAGACGAGAAGAACTCCTAAGATAATAATTATAAAGTTTAAAAGTTTAATTCCGACATTAATAACATCGTTTTTACTTTTTGCATTACCATTTTCCATAGAGTGTACTTTTATCTTTGCAACTATATTAATAACTTTAAAGCTAATGAATGTAAATATTAATGCGTACACTATATTAAAAAACTTTGAGGCTATTTCTATCGAGTTAAAATCATTATAAACATATACAATCATATTAAGATTAATAACAAAAATGAGTCTAGCTAATGGTTTTTGCATTACACGAAGAATACTTCTTGAATATTTTGGAGATGCTTCTATATTTATTATATTTTTTCGTAACATATAATACAAAATCTTTTTCATAACAAAAATGAGAATAATAAGTACCGCTATAACGATTAACTTGACAATATTTAAACCATACATTTCTAAAAAAGGATTTAATGTTGTAGATATTGAAGCATTATTAACGAAGAGGACAAGTCCGATTAAATTGTATTTAGAATATTTATTGAGTCTATACATCTTATGTTGGGAAATAGATAAAAAATTAATTACATCAAGGTTAATATCTAAAATCGCATAAAATTCTTTTATGTTTTCTTGTAATGCTTTTGACAAGTTTTGTGTTTGTAGTATTGTTTTATAGTCTACTTTTGTAAGCTCTTGGTTTTGTTTTTTNTTACGNGNAATATATTCATTTAATTTTTTTGTAAAAGTTATATTATCTGCATTATCTAAAGAAGAAAGAACACCTCGCATCATCTGATTTTGGTTACCTAAAACCTTATACGACTTTACTTGTATTTGATCTCTTAAAACAGCATTTTTATGTCCAGCTCTTTTATTAATTTTAATCATTTTTTCAAGAGCAAAAATTTTATTCTCATAAAACCCAATAGTATCAAGATACGCTTCTTTATTGCGCATAATATTCTCAAGAGCCGTTGTATACTGTAGTTTTTGCGAAAGTAAGATAGTTTTGATTTCATCTTGTGTTATATCATTCTTGTGCAGTTTGTCAATGAACTTCATCTGCTTCATAATAAATGAATCGTATTTAAATTCTGTAGAGAATAGACTTATATGTAAAAATAAAAATAAAAATAAAAATAAAAACTTTTTGATACTAAATTCCTTCTGCAATCATTGCATCTGCCACTTTTTTAAAGCCTGTAATATTTGCTCCATCAACATAGTTACCTTCAACACCATACTCTTTGGCGGTTCGTGCAACTTGCTTGCAAATCTCCTCCATTGTAAATTTGAGCTTTTCATCAACGACTTCAAAACTCCATTTAGTTCTCGAAGCATTTTGACTCATTTCAAATTCACTGACAGCTACACCACCAGCATTTGCTGCCTTTGCAGGGGCAAAACAAATCTTATGCGATAAAAAACTCTTTATTGCCTGTGGAGTTGATGGCATATTTGCACCTTCTGATACACTCATACAAGAATTTTTAATGAGATTATTTGCATCTATTTCATTAAGCTCGTTTTGTGTTGCACAGGGGAAAGCGGCATAACATGGTATTTGCCAAACAGCATGCGCACCTTCTGGATACTCTTCAAGTGGGATATATTTTGCCTCGGGATGTACTTTAATATACTCAGATAATGAAGTTCTTTTTTCTAATTTTAATTCTTTGAGTAAAGATAAATCAAGACCAAGAGCGTCATGTATCATCCCTTTGGAATCTGTGCATGATACAGGTATAGCACCAATTTCTTGAAGTTTCTCTATAACATATAGGGCAACATTTCCAGCTCCACTTACAGTACAGATTTTTCCTTCAAGAGATTCTTTAGCATCTATTTCAAGCATCATTTGTGTAAAATATACAACTCCATAGCCTGTTGCTTCAGGACGCATAAGTGATCCACCAAAAAAAGAAGGTTTTCCTGTTAAAATGCCTTCAAAAGAAGAGGTAATTTTTTTATATTCCCCAAAAAGGTACCCTATTTCACGAGCACCCACTCCAATATCACCAGCTGGAATATCTTTACGAGGACCTATAAACTTATGCAGTTCTCTCATAAAAGCAGAACAAAACTTCATTACTTCAAAATCACTTTTGCCCTTAGGATCAAAGTCACTTCCACCCTTTGCTCCACCAATTGCTAAGCCTGTAAGGGCATTTTTTAAAATTTGCTCAAACCCTAGAAATTTTAAAATACCTTCATCAACACTTGGATGAAAGCGAAGCCCACCTTTGTATGGTCCAAGCGCATTATTAAACTGTATTCTATAGCCTGTGTTTACTTGTATTTTTTGCGTATCATCTAACCATGCTACTTTAAATTTGATAATTCTATCTGGGACAACAAGTCGATCTAGAATTGCATGTCTTTTATATTTAGCATCTGACTCTACAAGTGGTGCAATTGAGCAAATTACCGCTTGTATTGCTTGTAGAAATACAGCACTCTCAGTGCAATTTGCTATTTGGAGTTTTTTGATTTGATTTTCTGCTATTCCCATATTTTCATCCTTATTTTAATTTTGCTTAAAATTTATTCCCAATCATCATACTTAGAGTTGACATGCTTATCTTTTTTATAACGTTTTGCATTTTTACTTTTATCTAATTGATTAGAGGCGTAAATAATCTCTTCTTTTATATCCTCAACATCTTTATCTGAATCTTTAAAAGATACTATCTTTTTTACTAAGCCTTGTAAATCTTTAAGCTCTCCCTTGTAAAGATCTATTTCATCAATCCTTTTTAAAAGTTTTAAAGCATTGTCTATTTTTTTATCTAAGGCCTTTTTTGAGAGTTTGGCTGTATTATTCAAATACATTATGATACTTCTATGAAATCTGTGTAATGCTCGTATATATCGTAATCTATTTGCATTATCTATAGTTTTTTGTGAGGCTGGCATCTTTATCCTATTTAATAATNATCATAATTATTTGGTATANTTTTTAAATTATAACACTTTATTGGNGGAAACTTGAAAAAACTTCTTTTNACATTATTAATTCTAAGCACTTCTGTATTTGCCCAGCTAAAAAATGAATACTTATCTAAAGAACTTCTTGATTCNAAAATCCCAATTNTAGATATACGTACAGTNAGTGAATGGAAGGAAACGGGTATTTTAAAAGGTTCTATCCCAATCANGTTTTTNAGTCGAAGACGGAAAATATAATNTANAAGCTTTTTTAAAAGAGCTTCATAAAAAAGTTGATACAACAANACCATTCTCTCTCATATGCAGGACAGGNAATAGAACAAAAATTTTAGCAACATACCTCTCAGATACGTATGACTATCAGGTTACAAATATTACGGGAGGGATTCGCATTCATACGATCAAAACAGAAGATATGAATTTTGTAAAATATAAATAATGTTAGATATTTTAAAATTTCTTTTTTATATGCTCCTAAGAATTGTTCTTTTATTCTCTCTCATAGGGTTTATTTGTTTTTTACTTTGGGGTATTTTATACTTAAGCTTTGTTTAAAAGCTACTACTAGCGATATTCTTCTTCACTTATCTTANATATTTTTTTATAAATAATAANGCCTCCCGTAAGAAGTACTAAAAAGGCTAAAGCACCTAAAAGATAATAATTTTTTATACTAAAAGAAGTGCTCTCAACGGAACTTACTTGGACGCTTTTTTTCATAAGTATTCTTTTCTTTTCTAACTTACGTAATCTTTGTNCCTCTCTTTGCCTTTGTTTAAAATAAAAAACTTCAAGTTTTTTCCTTTGTAGTTCTTCTTTCTCTTGGTTTTTTTCCTCACTCATTATTTCTTCACTCATCTTTTCTTCAGACATTTGTTCTTGAAGTTTTAACTCCTTTTGTGCTTTTTCCTTAAGCTCTCCCATGCTTTGTTTATTTAAGAATCCTTTTGTTGGATAAGGAAGGACAAAAGCATCTCCATAATATTTTTTTAATTCTTCCATTGTAGATAATAAGTCAAGATAAGAAGTGAAAATATTGACAGATACAACAGTGTAGTTATTGACTCTAGTATGTATTACTTGAAGTGAGTTTTTTTTCATTATTGTTCTTAATTTTTTATCATTTAAAATTTGTTGTTTGACAATTTTTACCGCATCTAAAGCATTACTCTCTACTGTATACGTACCAAGAATTATTTGTTTTTGCATAGAGAAAAGTAGACTAGAGCAAAAAAAGATTATGTATAAAAACTTCATTATATCTCCTAAAAATTTATTTTACTATTGTTTATCTTAAAAAAACTCTTTACCCCTCGCTGGGATTGTTTAGGTATTAAGTAATAACATACAAGTCTTCTTGTATAATCCAATTTAAAAAAAAAAGGAAGACTTCATGCATATCAATAAAAGTTTAATCACAAACCTCATAGCCTTACTTTTTATTGCTTTATCTTTTCTACCAACAATAAATTTTAGCTCTCTTTTACTTTTTACAGGTTTGTTTGCTCTGTCTGGAGCACTTACAAATCAACTTGCAATTCATATGCTTTTTGAAAAAGTTCCTTTACTTTATGGTTCCGGTGTAATACCGCAACGATTTGAAGCATTCAAAGAGGCTATAAAAAANCTTATGATGCATGAATTTTTTACAANAGAACAACTTGAGAGTTTCTTTGCAAACGAAGAAAAAAAAATAAACTTAGAACCCATCATACAAGAGACAGACTTTTCACCNGCCTTTGATGCCCTCAGTAAAACTGTAATGGAATCATCACTTGGTGGTATGCTTGGAATGTTTGGAGGAGAGTCCGCCCTTGATTCATTACGAGAACCATTTGCAAATAAAATGAAACTTGCGGTCATTGATATTACAAAATCTGAAGCATTTAATGAAAGCCTTCAAAGGCATATGCAAAATTCAAGCCTTAATGATGATATGCTAGCATCTATTGAAAATGTAATTGATGCACGCTTAAGTGAACTAAGCCCTCAGATGGTTAAAGAGATTGTTCAAAAGCTCATTAAAGAGCACCTTGATTGGTTAGTNGTTTGGGGTGGTGTTTTTGGTGGGCTAATCGGCTTAATAAGTTCTTTTATATTCTAANTAGAATACTTATTTAGATAACTTGTATTGTTACATCAGCAATTTCNATNACATCACCTCTAATNATTTTTGCACGNTTTCTAAACTCTTGTTCGCCATTTCTCTTTACATAACCTTCNGCNACNAGGTGTTTAGCCTGTGCTCCACTATCGACTAAGTCGAGTACTTTTAAGAGTTTAAATAACTCTATATAATTATCTTTTAATTCATATTTCATCCAAAGATGATACAATATATATTATGAATGTAGGTTTAAATACACTATACGACATCGGTACAAATTATTCAATACGACTCAATGATAAAGAAATTTTAGTGTATGAAGATGATGATACTGGTACTTCTAAAAACTCAGATAAACATAAACTTGAAGAAAAAGAAGAAAAGAAAGCTGGAGAAGCTAAAAAAAAGACTGATGAACTAAGCCCTGAAGAAAAACGTTTAGTTGGAGACTTGCAGTCTCGAGACAAAGAAGTAAGGGCGCATGAAGCAGCACACCAAGCTGCAGGTGGTGGTATGACAGGTGCTGCGACATACACCTATCAGCAAGGTCCTGATGGAAAAATGTATGCTATAGGTGGTGAAGTCTCAATTTCTATGCGTTCAGGGTCTTCACCACAAGAAACAATAGCAAATGCAAGACAGGTTGTAGCTGCTGCTATGGCAGCAGGAAATCCAAGCCCACAAGACTATTCTGTTGCAGCCAGTGCGCGTGTTATGGAAATGAAAGCCCAACAACAACTAGCCCAACAACGCCAAGCGGAAGTTTTAGGAAAAGAAGCTTATGGAGTTCAATCTAAAGAAGACACCTCTTTAGATATCTCAGTTTAAACTTCTTGATCTAAAATAGAATACCCCAGGTCATGCATTGCCTTATCTACCATTTGTATAGCAGCTTGCATGGTTTTTTTTGAAATCTCAGGAAGTTCTCCACCCCACATAGCCTCAGCATCTTTAAAACCTTGCAGCATACCTTCGCGTCCTGCACGTAGTCTATCTTCATCGCCACCTGCACCAGAGATAACAAAATCTGCTATTCGCTCAGAAGTTTGTTTAATACCAAAAATACCATCTTCACTTATAAGTTCTGCGGCTTCTTCTTGAGAAAGCTCGGTTAAAGCTTTTCCTTCGTAGCCTATTTCACTTAAAAAGCTTTGAAAACTTTCATANTTACTAGCAAAATCATCATCTGGGCTTTTCAGACTAGCCTGTATNCTNGTTGATTTCATCATNATGTCATTGGCATTTTGTGTAATNAGAGCCCGTAACTCTNCTGCATCATCTTTAGATATCTTTTGTGTAAAATTTGTATTAATATTNTTNGAATGTGCCTCCGCTACTTTTATCTTAGCNTTTTGGCTCGAATTAATGTTTGGCATNTGTGCATTNACATTCATAGTTAGTCCTTTTATAAAATAGTGTATACTAAAACATCGACATTTATACATATTTTTTTAAATTTATACAAGTTCTTGCATATTATGATTTAATTACGATATAATCACTCCGATGAAAGATGCGGATTAAATTTCATCTTTAGTGTGTGATTTTGTATTTTGCTCAATTGTTACCTAAAGACGCTCCATATTTCGACTCCACTTCAACAGAAGTGATTTTTTTATACAAAAGGTACTACAATGGCAGAATTAAAAGACGGAACAGTTAAATGGTTTAACGAAGAAAAAGGTTATGGTTTTATTCAACAAGAAGATGGTTCACAAGATGTATTCGTACATTTCCGTCAAGTTAACAACCCGGGACACGGTCGTGTTTCTTTAGCTGAAGGTCAAAGAGTAACATACGAAGTTGGCGAAGGTCAAAAAGGCCCACAAGCTGAAAACGTAACTCCTCTCTAGGCTTTACACATATTACTTTNCAGGCTTTATAGCCTGTAAACCTCTCTNCAACTCCAAAANCCTATGAACAATAACTTAACTCCAAAAGATTTAATGATAAGCAGATATGAAGCTTTCAAAAAAGAAGACTGGAAATATATTGCACAAACTTCAATACATCAAACCCAAAATGAATTACAAAATTCTCCCTCACTTCAATGGTTAANACTAGAAGTTCTTGANTTTNATGACAATANAGTNGAGTTTAAAGCCTACTATAAAGCTGAGTCTNNNATNGANGTTCTTCATGAAAAAAGTACATTTGTANAAGTAGACAATCAATGGAANTACGAAAGTGGTGTANTTTATAANGCNGANATACAAAGAAATGAATTATGTCCTTGTGGAAGTAAGAAAAAGTTTAAAAAAATGTTGTAAAACTTAACTTTTCTTTTCTAGTCTTTTTAAGAATACAAAGCTTTTTTTATTATATCCATTAGAATCATAGAATCTATGTGCACTTTCCTTCTCAAATCCAGAAGATAAAACAATATTTTCACACATTGCTACATTCGCATAATCAACTAAATAATTTAACATCATTTGTCCGTATTTTTGAGAACGGTATTTTTCATCTGTTACTAAATCAAAAATATAAAGATGCCGTTTATGGTAAAGATTAGTACTCACGGCAACCCCAGCATAAGTTATAAGTTCCTCATTATCCATGATACCAATCATCTTGTACTCAATATGGCGCATATCATAAATTAAGTTTTCAAATTCTGTATATGATAGTGTCGTACGTAACTGTTTTAAAACACTGTATACAGTATCGAGTTCTTTTAAATCTAATTCTCTTATTTGCATAGGGTATTTTATACTAAATTCGTTACAATAGAATCTAAATATGCTTCTAGGAACTTTCATGTCAAAAAAACACTACTATAATGTTGTAATAGTCGGGGGTGGAATCTCAGGTACTGCTCTTTTATATACGCTTGCTAAATATACAGACATCAAAGATATAGCCCTTTTTGAGAAGTATAATGATTTTGCAACACTTAACTCAAATGCAAAAGGAAATTCACAAACACTCCATTGTGGGGATATAGAAACAAACTACACATTAGAAAAAGCTATTAAAACAAATAGAACTGCGACGATGCTTGAAAACTATGGATTAATGTATGGATATCAAGACAAGTATATGTTTAAGATACCAAAGATGGCACTAGGTGTTGGAGACAAAGAAGTCAAATTTATCAAAGAAAGATACGAAGAATTTAAAGATGCCTTTCCTTATATGGAATACTGGGATAAAGAAAAACTCGCAGAAATTGAACCTGCACTTCTTAAAGGACGGGATGAAAATGAAGATATTGCTGCTATGGGTACAGATAAACGTTATTCAGCAGTTGATTTTGGTGAAATTTCAAAAAGTTTTGTAAGAAATGCAAAAAAAGAAAACTCTAATATAGATACTCACTTAAATAAAGAAGTCCAAAGCATAAAAAAAATTGGAGATAAGTTTGAACTCACTATTAATGGCAAACACTTTTATGCTGATTATGTTGTTGTCAATGCAGGGGCGCATTCACTTTTACTAGCACATAGAATGGGGCATGGTCTTGATTACTCATGTCTTCCTGTTGGTGGAAGTTTTTACTATTCAAAAATAGAATCACTCAAATCAAAAGTATATACAATACAAAATCCTAAGTTACCCTTTGCTGCAATCCATGGTGACCCTGATATTGTGCATGATAATGTTGTTCGTTTTGGTCCAACGGCCATCGTTTTACCAAAATTAGAGCGTTATCATCATGCACATTTTTTAGACTTCCTAGAAACACTAGCACCTTCCACTGAAGTTTTAGAAGTCTTTTATGATTTACTTGCTGATTCAGAGATACGAGAATATGCTATTAAAAATTTTCTTTATGAAATTCCAGGTATAAGAAAAACACACTTTATAAAAGAAGTGCAAAAAATTGTTCCATCTATGACTGAAGATGATATTGAATTTGCAGAAGGAATAGGTGGACTTCGTCCTCAGGTCATAGATAAAAAGGAAAAAAAACTTTTTTTAGGTGAAGCAAAAATAGAAACAGGAGAAGGAATAGTTTTCAATATGACACCTTCACCAGGTGCTACAAGTTGCTTAGGAAATGCTTTTAGCGATGCAAAGCTTATTTCCGAGTATTTAGATGTGAAATTTGATATAAAAACTTTTAATAAAGAACTTGTATCATAACTTTCTATTTGAATAATTAGTCTTTAAACAAGCCTTGGATATAATCGCGTAAAATTTACTTACAAGAGAAATAATCATGGTAACAGTTCAAAACCTCATAATGCGATACGGGAATAGAGTACTATTTCAAGATATTAACCTCAAACTTGATCGACATAAAAGATACGGTCTTATCGGTGCTAATGGTGCTGGTAAAACAACTTTTTTAAAAATATTAAGTGGTGAGATTAACGAGTATGATGGTGATGTTGTTATTCCTAAAGCAAATAAGGTTGGAGTACTTGGTCAAAATCAATTTGCTTTTGAAGAGTTCACGATAATAGATGCAGTTCTTTATGGAAACAAACGTTTATACGATGCTATTAAAGAAAAAGAAGAACTATATATCAGTGGTGACTTTGAAGATGATGCTGTTAATAACCGCCTCGCAGACTTAGAAGTTATTTGCGTTGAAGAAGATCCTACCTATGAATACGATGTAAACATTGGTAAGATTCTAGCAAATGTTGGAATTCCTGTTGAGGAACATAATGAGCTTATGTCCACTCTTGATTCAGCAGATAAGTTTAAAGTTTTACTCGCACAAGTTCTTTATCCCAAGCCAGATGTATTGTTCCTTGATGAGCCTACAAATAACCAAGATATTGAAACTATTAGTTGGTTAGAAAATGAGTTAAAACGTCATGAGGGTACCTTAGTTGTTATCTCTCACGATAGACACTTTCTTA
>JAESSH010000013.1 GCA_016764205.1 Sulfurimonas sp. | reverse complement strand
ATCTCCCATCGCCATCTTATTCCACATTTTTCTTTGACTAAAGGCTTTAAGAAATCCAAACTCACTTACTTCAGAAAAAAAATCTCCAACTGTTCTTTGCGAATAGTTATAATAATCAGCCGATAGCTTCATATTTCTATAGACAGTTTCTGGTTTTTCATCCGACCAATCCGATAAAGAGATAACATACTCTCTGTCATAGTCTAAAATCTCCTCTTTTGGCTCAATAACTATTGCACCATAGACACCAGTTTGTTCTTGATAACCAGAATGTGAATGGTACCAATATGTCCCACTTTGGACAATTGGAAATTTATATGTAAAGGTCTCTCCTGGAGCAATTCCATCGAAACTAATCTCAGGAACTCCATCCATCTCAGGAGGTATTATAATCCCATGCCAGTGAATAGATGTATCTTCGCTAAGGTTGTTTTTTACATGTATTGTAACCTCATCCCCTTCCCTCCACCGAAGTGTTGGACCTATTAGCATTGAATTTACTCCTGTTGCTACTACTGGAGAACCTGTGACATTTACAAGTACCTTATCCACGCTTAAGTGAAATTCAGTTCCACGAAGTTCTCCCGTTTCTTTACGCCTTGTAATAGTACTAGTCGCATTCAAGCTTAAAGGGGAGGAGACAAGTATTGCAGATGCTACAATACCTTTAACAAAGGTTCTTCTTGATACCTGTGTGTTTTTATACATTTTGGATTCCTTCTCATTATATGAAAAAATTATACTAAGTTTTCGTGTGTACTTTGTGAGAGGTTTACTTGAAAGTAACTTCTAGCTTAGACCTTATAAGTTCTTTCTCATCACTCAGTGATTCTACATTTTCTAATTTTCTAATTCTCTGTGCTGGAACATCCTTCACCTCTATGAGGTAGGACTGCAAAGCTTCCCTTCGTCCACTAGCAAGGGAGTGAATCTCATCGAAACCAACAACTTGAATATCTGAACATAATTGAATTAAGGCTTGAATGTATGCTTGCTCAAACTCTTCATCTTTATATTGTAGCTCCAGCCTCTCCTCTAACTTATCAAGAGCATCATCATCTCTTGCATCTTCATACACATCTTCAAGTAAATCAATTGTCATTGCATTAATCTTTTCTTCTTCATTTTTAGCACCACTTTGTTTGACAACAAGATCAATAAGTTTCTTTTTTTGTAATGCTTTTTTATCAATCTTTTGATTATACCCGCCTGCAATACTTAAAATTATTTTCTCTCTTTGTTCCATAAGCTTTACTATATTGTCAAGTTTTTCTCGCTCTGATGGTAAAATAATGCTTGACCCGCCTTCAAACTCTGCAAACTCTAATTCATCTCCATCAATCCCTAACAAAGACCCTAAAAAACTAAAAGGAGAAGTAACTGCCTTTAAAATCAAGTTACCTGCCGTTTTCCATACAAGTTCTCCGTACTTAAAATCAGGTTCATCAAGGTTTCCACGAATCGGCATATCTATTTCTATGATGTTATCGCTGTCTTGGAGCAAGGCAATAACAAAACCTAAGGGAAGAGAACCTCCCTCGATATCAAGCTCTTTTCCTAATTTAATATTTTTAATGATAATACTATTTTCACCAAGAAGATTGGAATCTTTAATATCATAATTTAAGTTTAAAAATAATTTCCCATCATCTATCTCATATCCTGCAAAACTTGCACTGTAACCACTCATAGCAGGGAGGTCTAAGTTTCTAAAATTAAAGGCTAAGTCTGTGAAACTTTTAGGATTTGCTGACTTGAGCTCTCCTTTTAATTTTGTTGAGCCATACTCATCAATAGCCCCAACAAGATCAATATAGCTTATTTCATCTGGAGATGTTGAAATGGAGTATATCTTTCCATTTAAGTCATGAATATTTGTTTTAAATGGTATTGGCAAAGACTCATCCCAAAAAATTGCACTCCCATTTTTTACATTGACTTGCATTATTTTTACAGGAAATACTTCTTCTTCACTAAGATTAATATCTTGGGTTGGAGTATCGTCCTTAAGCCTCTGCTCTTTCACCTTTACTAACTTGGAAAAATTCATACTCTTATTCGCATCAACATGAGCCTTTACATAAAAAGCATCAATATCCATTTCTTTTATAAAAAGTCTATTTGGAGAAAGCTCAAGGGTAAACTCTTTTAAATCAAGCTGAGATAATGACACTAAAGATGTATTGTCATGCGTATCATTAAGAAAAATTTCTTCAAGCTTCAAAGAGCCAACTAGATTTAAGTCTGGTTTATTTTTAGATACTGCATACTTTATTTTTGTTTTGAGACTAAGGTATCCATCTTCCAAACTCACATAAGCATGTTCTTGTAAATAAGGAGTGATTTCGTTTAAAGAAAGCTTGTTAATCTCTAGTTTCCCTGCTTGCCTTAAAGGTGTGTGACGAAGAGAACCACTCAACTTTATCTTCCCTGCGTTATTTACCCTTGCTAAGAGATAATAACGCATCCAAGAATACGCTTTACTGTCAACATTTTTAAGGCTAAGATAAATCCTATCAACCTTTGCTTTAAAACTTGGAGATATGCTTTTATCTTCAAAGCTTATTTTTGCACCCTGCACTGTTACTTCTTTAAGTATTATTCTAAAATCTTTTTCAGCTTTTTTTATTTTTTTTGTCGTTTTAGGTACAACTAGTTTCTCTACACTTAAACTACCATTTTTGAGTCTTGCCACTTTCAGGTGTAAGTATTGCAAATTTGTCTCGGTAACTCTTAGCTCTTTATTTTGCGTATTAAGTGTAATTCCATTAAGGTTTAAAGCCTTAAAGCTTGCAAGTCTTTTATCTGTACTTTTTTGATGAAGTACAAGGCTGTCAAGCTTTACATTCGCATTACTTACATCTACAACTATGCTTGAATTCGTATCTTTTAGACTTAGATTTGCATCAAAACTANCTCTTAAGNTCTGAAGTTTNAAATCATAAACCTTGAGCTCTTGTTTTGCAATTTCATCAATATAGGGTGCATAATGTTCTAGCCCAAGCCCTTGACACTTTACAGCTGTCTCCAGGTCTAAAACATCGTAAACAAGTGTTCCATTAAGAGAACACTTCAGGGCTTCATTCACTTGTAAGTTCATTTGGTATCTCAAGGGGGTTTTGCCCTCCAAGCTAATGTTTTGTGCATAAAGGTTGAGTGTATTAACTGTCGTCCTTACGCTTGGTTGCACTCCCTCATCTAAAAAATCAAACTCTATATTTTCTAGGGCTATCTCTTGTATGCTAGCATCCCAAACTTCCTCATCCTTGTTTTTTTTCTCTACTATTGTTGCTTTTTCCAAAGATTCGACTTTGATATACTCTATCCAGTCTATAAGTGCATTTTCATCTCTTTTAACTTTTACATATAATGAGTCTAACTCTATCTTTTCAATAGCCACAAACTGAGAGAAGGGCTTTAATCTTGTATTTTTCAAATGAAATGACTTTAATCTAAGGACATCCTTTTTGCCCCCCTTTGGTTTAATACGTAAACTATCAAGATAAATATTTAAGTTTGAAAGTTCCGTAGCTTCTAAGTCTTCTGAATTAAAATAATACTTTGTAGAGAAAGATAATTTTCCGTCAGCTACCTCTAAATGAAGTTTGTCTTTTACGTACTTCCACTGTGTATATAACTTACTCGCTTCATAATCAAGACTGCCCCTCACAATAAAAGGCTCAAGGGAAAGAACTTCGCTTTTTAAATCAATAAACCCACCATCAGCTAGCTTCATATGAAGTCGTAGCTTTGCATCTCCTTCTTGCATATTCTTTGTGTCAAAATCTTTTAAATCAAACTTTATAGCCTGTAGTGCAAACTCAAACTTACTTTTGTTTGAGTAGTCTTCATACTGTACACTTCCATCTATAATACTAATGCGATCAAGTATTATTCTTGGGATTTGCGTACTTTGTGCTTTTTCTTCAAGCTTCTCTTCTTCTTTAAAGATTTTTAAGAAGTTAAGGTTTTTATTTTTGTCTAAAACAAGTGAGATTTGTGGTTCTCTTAAAACAAGACTTTTAATATGAAGGGCTGCATTTAATAAAGAATAGACTTCTAGGTTTAACTCTACAAATTTTATGGATGCAAGTTCTTTATCTTCTAAGGAACTTAGCCTTAACCCTTCTATTGTAAGCGTAAAGCTGTAAGGATTGAAATAAAGTGTATCAATATGTATCCTAGCATTTGTTTCTTGTGAAACGCTCTCAATAATTTGTGGTTTCACGATTAAAGGAATGATAAAAAAACCAAAAAGTGTATAAAAAGCTAAAAAGTACAAGGCTATTTTTTTGAAAATATTAAACAAGGGTAAACTCCTAAAAATTACTTCACAGCTCTTAAAATCTCCGCCTTAGGAAATGTAAAAACTGCATCTCTATAAACTACTATGCTGTCTTCATGTCCTAGAGCATATGCTCGTATTTTAATAGGAATACTCACATCTTTTCGCTCATCATGAACAAGGATATCGGTAGTACGAAGAACAACAACTTTTTTCTTTCTTTTTCCTGGTACTGCACTAAATTTTTTGCTTGGTTTAGCAATTATAATTGTACCATTTATGTCTATTTGAGGAATAACCTCAAAGTAAAAGTCCATTGTTTCATTTTGTGTGTTTTGGAGTAAAAACTCGTAGGCATTATCAACACGTACTTTACCATCAAAAAGAAGTTTAGTTGAGTAAAGACGTCCTTCTTTATTTATATTGAGAAGCATCTTCTCCTTCGTGGTTCCTAACATTGTTAAAATAATCATCAAAACAGTCACAATAGCTGCATAAGCAAGAACTTTTGTACGAAAAAACTGGGTTTTTCCTTTTTTATCAATAACCTCATATTCGCTCGACCAGACAATAAGTGAAGGTTCTCCAAGCTTGCCCATCACAGTTGTACACGCATCAACGCACTCTAAACAGTCAATACACTCTGATTGTAAACCTTTTCTGATGTCAATATGTGTTGGACATATAACTACACAGGCTTCACAGGTTGTACATTCTGCGTGTGGCTCTAGCACTTGTATATCTTTTTGTTTTGTATACTGTTTTTCTTTATCCTCATTATAAATATGTCCACCACGGTTTGTATTATAAAGTGCCATCACNGTATGNTCATCGTATAAAACNGANTGTATACGAGAATAAGGNCAAATATACGTACAAAAATCTTCTTGTAAAAATGCAATGTCATAGGTTAAAAACAGTGCTATACTCACCATAATAATGATAAGGGTCCAGTGGTTTGAGTAATCCATTAAATAGGGGAAAAAGTCTTCAGGTGGTACAAAAAACCATAAAAAATTTGCAGCAGCCACATGTGATAAGATAACCACGAGGACAACAGCAACAGCTTTTTTAATCTTGTTTTTTGTCAAAGACATATCTGGTTCTTTTTGCTTATTCTTAATGCGTTTTCTCAAACCTAGAATCTTTGTCTCAATTAAATCTCTATAAACTACTCGAAAAACGGTTTGAGGACAGACCCATCCACAAAAAACTCTTCCTCCAAGAACTGTCATTCCAAAGATTCCAAGAAATATCAACATAAGTAAAAAAGGCATAAGATAAAGCTCTTGCATGTCAAACTGGATAAAAGTGAGATGTAGCTTTAGTTTGTCAAAACTAAATAAGAAAAAGTGATTCCCATTAATTGTTATCCATGGTAATATAAGGACAACTGTACTTGCTACTGCATAGACATAATAACGTTTAACTCTCCACGACATTGGTATTTTTATTGCTTTTTTTCTCTCACTCATTATACTTCCCTCATCCTATACAAATAATAAAGTTACTTTTACTCTCTTAATGACATTATAACAGACTACTTAATACTAAGCATAATAATGCTATTATTAAGTATACTAATTTCATAGAAGAAGCTTTAAGAAAATGACAACAAAAGAATATATACTCCAAACTATTAAAACACGTCCTCTTATCATTGATGGTGCGATGGGAACACAACTTCAACAACGTGATGACCAAATACCAAAATCTGCTTGGGAAGGCAACGAAGGCTGTAATGAACTTTTAAATGTTACCTGTCCTGAGATTTTAAGAGAAATTTATGCAGCATATCTTACTTCTGGAGCTGACTTCATTACCACAAATACCTTTGGTTCTTTTTCTTGGGTTTTAGATGAATACCAAATAGGTGCACGTGCTTATGAGCTAACAAAGGCGGGAGCAGAGTTAGTTAAGCAAGAATGTGAAAAAATTTCAACACCAGAGCATCCACGTTTTTGTCTTGGCTCTATTGGTCCAGGTACAAAACTTCCTTCTCTTGGTCACATTACATACGATGAGATGTTTAAGGGGTATACTGAATTTTGTCTTGCCCTCATCGATGGAGGAGTTGATGTTTTCTTACTAGAGACCTGTCAAGACCCTCTTCAAATAAAAGCTGCGATTCATGCCGCGCAAGAAGCAAATCAGACAAGAAAAGTAGAAATCCCAATCATGGTGTCTGTTACCATTGAGCTGAGCGGAACGATGCTTATAGGAACAGATGCTGAGACAATCGCTACGATTTTAGAACCTTTTGATATTTTAAGTCTTGGGTTTAATTGTGGAACAGGACCTGAGCAAGTTATAAAACATATAAAAACATTAAGTGAGGTATGGCATAAGCCCATCTCGGTGCATTCAAATGCAGGACTTCCACAAAATCGTGGAGGCTATACCTACTACCCGATGGGACCAGATGAATTTGTCGCGCAACAAGAAAAATTCTTAAAATTCGATGGTGTAAGTTTTCTTGGAGGTTGTTGTGGAACTACACCACAACATATTCGTGCCCTAAGAGACAGGGTAATTTCTCTAAGCCCAAAACCAGCAACTGGTTCTCATCCGGCTTCCATTTCTTCACTTTTTAGTACAACTGCACTTATGCAAGAACCTGCCCCTCTACTTATGGGTGAGCGCTCAAACGCTACTGGTTCAAAAGCCTTTAAAGAACTTCTTTTAGCAGAAAACTATGAAGGAACACTAAGTGTTGCACAACAACAAGTTCGTGCAGGAGCACATGCCATAGATGTAAATGTTGGGTTTGCAGGGCGTGATGAGACCAAAGATATGAATGCTGTTATAGGAATGTATAACCAAAAAATAGCCCTTCCTCTTATGCCTGACTCAACACAAACAACAGGACTTGAAACTGCCCTTAAAAACATTGGTGGGAAACCAATACTCAACTCTGTAAACCTAGAAGATGGAGAAGGGAAGTTCGATGATGTTTGCGCATTAGCGAAAAAATATGGTGCCGCACTTGTTTGTCTCACTATAGACGAAGTTGGTATGGCAAAAACTGTAGAAGACAAGATAAAAGTAGCTGAGAGAATCATAGACTTAGCTACAACTCGACATGGTATAAGAAAAGAAGATTTAGTTTTTGATGTTTTGACCTTTACACTTGCAAGTGGGGATCAAGAATACTGGGATGCCGCAATAAACACTATTGAGGCCATACGTGAACTTCGTACTCGTCATCCAGAGGTAGGCACAACATTAGGACTTTCAAATATATCTTTTGGTCTGGATAAAGACTCAAGACCTTACCTCAACTCTATGTTCTTAAACTATTGTATTGAAGCTGGGCTCACATCTGTAATTATCAATGTGAAGCATATAATTCCTCTCAACAAAATAAGCAAAGAAGACCAAGAAATTTGTAATAACCTTCTTTTTAATAAAAAACCAAAGGGAGCGGCTCTTTTTGAATTTATTGAGCACTTCTCTACCAAAGAAGCTATAGATTCGGATGTAGAAGATGCCGAGTACTTAGCAATGTCTACAGAAGAAAAAATCGCAAAACTTTTACTGGATGGAGATAAAGAACGTATGATTCCTCTCGTAGAAGAGGCGCGTCATACTATTGCCCCAGAAGTTATAGTAAATGAGATTCTCATTAATGCTATGAAAGTAGTTGGAGAGCTATTTGGTTCAGGACAAATGCAACTGCCCTTTGTTCTTCAGTCTGCTGAGACCATGAAAAAGACCGTAGACCATTTAAATCCCTACCTACCGAAGATTGAAAAAACGGTAGATACTGTACTTGCTCTTGGCACGGTTAAAGGTGATGTCCATGATGTTGGAAAAAACCTTGTCGACATTATTCTTTCTAACAATGGATACAAGGTACAGAATCTTGGAATAAAAGTTGAGCTTGAAACCTTTTTAGAAACCTTAGAAAAAGGTCATATCTCTGCATTTGGGATGAGCGGACTTTTGGTTAAATCCACACAGGTAATGCAAGAAAACCTAAAAATACTTAAAGAAAAAAATATAAAAATTCCTATTCTTTTAGGTGGAGCTGCACTTACTCGCGCTTTCATTGATGACTTTTGCCGTCCTTTTTATGATGGACCCATTTTTTACTGTAAGGATGCCTTTGATGGTGTAACTGCCATGAGTAGAATTGAAGCAGGAAATCTTGATACGGACCTCCATGGAAAAGATACCGAGCCTAAACAAATAAAAGAAAAAAAAGAAATTGTCATTCCTCCTTTTGAAGAATTAAAAATGCCTTCACGCGATGTGAAAGTACCAACTCCTCCCTTTTGGGGAAGAAGAGAACTTAAACTCACAGAGCAACAAATTGAAATGGCTTTTGAATGGATAAATCACAAAATACTTTTTAAATCACGTTGGGGTTATAGTTCAAAAGGAATGAGTAAAGAGGCACATCAAAAACAACTTGATGAGCTTGTTTGGCCAGCCTATGAAAAACTAAAAGCTGAATTTCTTGATAAAAAGTTATTTGAGCCAACTATCATTTATGGCTACTGGCCTTGTCGTAGTGATGACAATAAACTACTCATTTTTGATGAAGAAGATGGGTACTATTCAGAGGCACAAATTAATAGAACCCCACTTCATGAAAGAAGAAAAAGCACGCTCAAAGAATTTCATTTTCCAAGACAAAGAAAAGCACCGCATCGTGCTTTAAGTGACTTCTTTCATAGCCAAAGAGATGATGTGATAGCACTTACCTGTGTGAGTGCTGGTGGTAAGATAAGTGATGCTGAACGTCTTATTATGGATGCGGGTAATTATACTGATTATTATCAATTTCATGGACTTGGCGTGGAGTTAGCGGAGGCACTTGCTGAAATTGCACATAAACAGATTCGACTTGATTTAAATATATCTGATAAAGAGGGAAGCAAGTTAAGCGATGTTCAGATGAATAAATACCAAGGAAGTCGTTACTCTTTTGGTTATGCAGCCTGTCCTGATTTAGAGCTAAGCCGTCCACTCTTTGATTTACTTAAACCTGAAGAGTTTGGAATCGAGTTAAGTGAAACCTTTCAAATACATCCGGAACAATCTACATCGGCATTAGTAGTCTACCATCCTAATGCAACATATTATAATGTTTAAAAAGTAAGTTATAGCCTTATCTTCTTCTATANCTTANTGCTTCNANAATATGCTTTTTCTCAATCAATTCACTCGAGTCTAAATCTGCGATAGTNCGTGCAACTTTTTGTACTTTTTTTATACTTCTAAAAGAGAGACTAAAACGACTACTTGCGGTATTTAGAGTATCACTTGCTTCTTCGCTTAAGACACAGTATTTTTCTATCTCTCTATCGCTCAGTTTTGCATTAAAAGAACTTTGAGAACGGTTTTGACAAAATATGTGTGCTGCTACGACCATCTTATGCAAATCTTTAGAAGAATAGCTTGGCTTATCTGTACCTGAGACACTCTGCATCGTAACATTTATATCTATCCTATCTAAAAATGGATCTGATAATCTATTTTTATATCTTTGCATTTCTAAGTCTGTGCATCTGCATTCTTTATCACAACTGAGTAAATAACCACATGGGCAAGGATTCATAGCCCCAATGAACAAAAAATCAGCCTTGTATTCTATCTTAGCATTGACTCGAGAGATTCGAATTTTTCTATCTTCCATCGGCTCACGTAANCTTTCTAAAACATTCTTTGAAAAATGTGGAAGTTCATCAAAAAACAATATTCCATTGTGTGCCAAACCAATCTCTCCTATCTGCGCTTTATAGGAGCCTCCACCAAATATACTGGCTAATGTCGAACTATGATGAGGATGACGCATACTTCTTTGTGGCTTAAAACTTGGGTCTTTCATATCCAGAACTTGTAATTTAGCCCCTTCTAAAATTTCATTTATCTCCATAGGAGGTAAAATATACCTTAAGCGCTTGGCAATCATACTTTTTCCACAACCCGGACTTCCTTCAAACAAAATATTATGAAATCCAGTTGCAGCTATAAGTGCCCCGCGTTTAGCAACTTCTTGCCCCTTTACATCACNAAAATCATCTTCATACTCTTTTACATAATAAAACTTTTTNTNNNTAANNTCGTAATGNGGNTATTGTATTTNTGTNTTNTCNCANCTTGGGANNAGCTCNTCTTTACTTTTTAANANAGCNATAGCATCTTGNAATGTTTTTACNCCATAAAGCCTNAGATTNGGAATATGTCCCAACTTAGANAGGCTTGCNTGGGGAACAATCACTTTATTTGTAAGNTTTTGGTTTGCNAAAGAAAGAAGAAGNGGGTAAATAAGCATNTTGTCTTTTACNTTNCCATCGAGTCCCAACTCACCAAAGACNAGCCAATCGCCTAGGTCTTTTTCAAGNTTATCNAAGGCTATTAAAAGGGCTATGCATAAATCNAANTGNGANCCNTCTTTTTTNACATCNCTTGGNGCTAAATTAATGGTAATTCGTTTTGGAGGAAATGAAAAGTCGTTGCTTAAAAGAGCAGATTTTACCCTCTCTTTAGCCTCGGTAATAGCAGTTGAAGCCATACCAACTATAGAAAAGGATGGTAAACCTTTTGTTAATGTTGATTCTACATGCACAAGTTTTGCTTCTAAGCCCTCATATGTAGCACAGTTAACCGTTTTCATTATAATACTCCAATAAATTTAACTGATTATATATTTATTGGTGTTTTATTNTTTATAGTATGACATATTGACATACTATTTAGCGGATTTTTTCTCTTTTAAAANTTTTTTATATTCTTTTTCAAACTTTCTACGTCGNGAGGANGATAATTTATCAATAAAAAGTATTCCATTTAAATGATCATGTTCATGCTGGATAGCAATGCTTAAGAGTCCATCCGCTTCAAGATGCTGTGACGTACCCTCTCTATCTTGATAGCTCACACGAATGGTTTCAAACCTTTGAATATCTTCGTAAAAATCAGGTACACTTAAACAACCTTCTTGATAGGTGGTTTCACCTTCTTTATTTGAAAGAATGGGGTTCATCATCTCTATAAGATTTTCTTCAAGCTGCTCGCCCTCTTCATCTGGAATATTGAGAACAATAATCTCTTTAGCAATCCCAACTTGAATACCAGCTAAACCAATTCCATTGGTATCTATCATTATCCGATGCATTGCATCCAAAATTTCACAAAGTTCTTTATTAAANTTTTCTACCTTANTAGATTTTTGACGCAAAATTTTATCTGGGTATTCTATAATTNTTAATTTCATATTCTGTTTTANAGNGANGGGTCCAATAANTCAACTGNATAATCTAAGTCAGNTTCATTATAAGCTTTTTCAACACCTCTCATAGCNGCNACAACNACTTCTTCNACTGAATANTTTGCATCTACATCACTNATTCCTATAGNTATTTTAAGTTGTATTTCTCGATCAGATAAAAAGAAATTTGAANTNGANACAAGGTANCAAAGCCTTTCACTCGCTTTTTCTGCACTTTTAATATCTGTATGTTTAAGAAGCATTGCAAANANACCATTTCCATAATGTGCAACAACATCACTTCTTCGAGACGTTTTTAAAAGAAGTCTNGCTATTGTTCTCGTCATTAAAATAATCGCCTTTTCATTTGCAATACTCTTTTTTAAATCACGAGACAACTCTATGATAATCAAAGAACTTTTATGATTAACCTCTTTAACTAAGCCAAGTTCTTGTTCTATTTTTGTCATGAGATAGCGCTTGTTATATACACCAAACTTATTATCGAAAATGGTTTCATTTTCAACACTTTTAACAATACTTGCCGTTTCGTCGTACAAAGACTTCATCGTACTACTTTGTTTTTTAACAATAGAGTTTAGTTTTGTTATATCACTATCTAAGGCTAAAGCGATAGTATTAATCTCTTCGGTATTATTACTTTGCGCTAATTCTTTTTTTCTTTTATCTAATATTTTCGTCATTAAACTCATATTTTTATATAAGTTTGCTGATGTATTTAAAATATTTTTTATCGAAGAAAAACCTTTTTTGAGGCTATGCTCTAGTTTGATTGTACTCTCAGCATCATTACTTTCTTCAAGCTCCAACATTGAGATAATTTGTCTTCTTAAGCTTTCACTTTTTTCTTCAAGTAATCTGTCGAAATAAAGAGAAAAGTTATTTGGTGTTGGTGGAAGGTTNTCTTTTATGAGAGCATCAAGAACTTCTTTGGAGTATACTTCTATATCACTCGAGGGATTCTCTGTATCTAAAGCATTAGAAGAAGGTGGAGGTGTCTCAGCTTTGGCATCGCCTTCAACACTGCTTCCACGATTTCTACTTCTCATAGTTCCTGCCATTTTTTATCCCTTAGTCTTTATTTTTTACCAATACTTCATCAATTAGACCATAGTCAAGGGCTTGTTTCGCACTTAGAAAGTTATCTCTATCTGTATCTTTTTCTATTGTCTTAATGCTTTGTCCACTGTTTTTTGCAAGTATACCATTAAGCTCTTTTTTCATACGTAAAATTTCTTCTGCTTGAATTGCTATGTCAGAAGCTTGACCTTGCGCACCACCTAAAGGCTGATGAATCATAATTCTCGAATGAGGAAGAGCATAACGTTTTCCTTTTTCACCGCAAGAAAGCAAGAATGCTCCCATTGAAGCAGCTTGACCTATACAGATGGTTGCAACATCGGGACGGATATAATTCATCGTATCAAAAATAGCCATTCCTGAAGTTACAACTCCACCAGGAGAATTAATATAAAAGAAAATATCTTTCTCTGGGTCTTCTGCTTCTAAAAATAAAAACTGTGCAACAATTGTAGAAGCAACTTGATCATTCACTTCTCCGCTTAGCATTACTATTCTATCTTTTAATAAACGAGAGTAAATATCGTAAGATCGCTCACCTCGTCCTGTTTTTTCAACTACGTAAGGGATATAGCTCATAAATTATGCCTCTTTTATTTTTGAATTTAAGATTGTACTTAAAACTCTATCTTCTACCATTGACATTTGAATAGCTGGTAAATGTCCCGCATCTTTGTATTGTTCATATGACTTTTGAGGGTCTTGACCTTTTTGCATTGCTTCGTAGTAAATTGTTTGCATTACTTCTTGTTCTTCTATTTTAATATTTTGCGCAATTGCAAGTGAGTCAATAATAAAAGTAGCTTTTACGCTTCTCTCTGCATCCTCGCGAAAACTTTCACGAAGCTCTGTCAATTTATCAGCATCTTCACGAAGCGCTTTTACTTCTTCTTCACTCATTGATGAGGCTGATCTATTTAATGCTATATCAATCTCTTGGTCAACAACAAATTCTGGTAAGTCAAACTCATAAGACTTTACTAAATTTTCAAGTAATGCTGGTTTAAGCTCGTCTCTGTACAGTTTTCCTAAGTACTCATTTTCAAGCATAGTTTTTACTTCAGTTCTCAAGGCTTCTACTGAAGTGTCCTCTTTACCACCAAGCATTTTAAGCGCGAGTTCTTCATTGATTTCAACATCTTCTTTTACTTGAATCTTCATAACTTTTACTTTAAACTCTGCTTCTTTACCAGCTAGGTCTTCAGCATAATTATCAGGAAAAGTTACCTTAACCACTACTTCTTCATCACGTTTTACGCCAATAAGCTGATCTTCAAAACCAGGGACGAGTTGATTAGACCCTAAAAGAAGTTCATACGCTTCTGACGTACCACCATCAAATACTTTTCCATCAATTGAACCTTCAAAGTCAATAACTGCAGTATCTCCAAGCTTCATCTTACGGTTTCTTTTAATATCAACAAGTGGAGCTTGTGATTGTTCTATCTCAACTATTTTNGCATCAACTGCCTTATCTGTAACAGCTGGTTTATCAAACTCTTTCGCTATTGCAGCATAATCGCCTAAGTCTATTTCAGGTCGCATTGCAATTTTTACATTTACTTCAATCTTCTCATCAGTTTTATCAAATTTAGAAATGTTTGGTTCACCAATTAATGATTCATTCTCAATGTTTAATTCTTTTAAACCTTTGGCAAAAACTTCTCTTAAAACTTCTGCTTCTGCATCTTCTAGTAGTTTTGCTCCGTATTGTTTTTTGACAAGGGATACAGGTACTTTACCCTTACGAAAACCTTGAACTGTTGTCGTACGAGCTAATTCTTTAGCTATTTTTTCTACATTAGCATGAACCTCATCCATTAAGATTGTTGCGCTAATTTCAGCATTTGCACTATTGATTTTGTTTGATTTGATTTCCATCAATTTCCTTTTTTACTTATCTGTTATAGTAAAGTTATAACCATTATTTTGNCATATAATATCTAAAATCTGCTTTTAGTTAGCTTTTGCATAAATGGGGCTTAAAATGAAGTACTAAAAACCAGACAACAGCGACATCTATCATTACGTCTGCAAAGTTAAAAACAGCAAAATTAAACCCACAATGCCAGTAGACCATATCTACCACACCGCCATGGATAAACCTATCATAAATATTTGAATACGCTCCGCCTAGAAGTAATCCTGCTGGGAGGGCATAACACATTTGTTTTTCGTATAAGATATAAGCCAAAACACCAAATACCAAAACAAGTTGAATATATTTCAACCATTCATCTAGAAAAGCAAACATAGAAAAGGCAACACCACGATTATAAACAAGAATCAAGTCTATACAGTCTGTATAATAACGAAAGCCGTCAACGAAAAGCATTTTTATGTTTTGATCGATTATAAAAATACCGGCTAAGGTAAAAAAAAGTATTGCGTTAAAACGAAATGTAGACTTAGCCATTTAATTCTTTTTCAAAAAATACGACCATTGCATCCATCTGCTTATTCATCTCATGAGAATCTTGAGATTCTAGTAAAATTCTTAGCTTATTTTCAGTTCCAGAATATCGAATAAGATGTCTCAGGTTTTTAGACTCAAGCATCTTTAGTTGTACATCAAGTCCAGCGATTGTTTTAAGTGGTTTTTTTGCTTTTATGTCGATGTTCACTAATTTTTGTGGATACAAAGGAAAAGGTCTTAGTACCTCTGAAGCTTTTTTCCCAGACTTGATTAGTAAAGAAAGTATTTGAAGTGCTGATACGAGTCCATCTCCTGTCTTNGCATAATCACTNATGATAATATGTCCACTTTGCTCCCCNCCAAAATTTATACCTTCTTTTTTCATAATCTCTAAAACATTTTTATCGCCCACATCTGCACGAAGTAGTTTTAAACCCTGCGACTCCATATAATCATCNAGCCCTTGATTACTCATAACTGTCGTTACAATAGCGCCACCCTTTAATGCCCCTATGTCCTTAAGGTGAGCACCCAGTACTCCTAAAAGCTGGTCACCATGAACGATATCTCCTTTTTCATCAATAACAACAAGTCTATCTGCATCTCCATCAAGAGCAATTCCCAAGTCTGCCCGAAACTCAATAACACTTTGCTGTAATGACTTTGTATCTAAGGCTCCGCAGCCTTCGTTGATATTATAACCATTTGGTTTGTCGTGCAACACTATTACGTCAGCACCTAGTTCTTCTAAAACAGTTGGTCCTACCTTNTATGCAGCACCGTTTGCNGTATCNAAAACAATCCTCATTCCNGTCAANGACATGTCNATTGGAAAAGAATTTTTAAGCTGGACAATATATCTNCCAATAACNTCATCAATTCTTTTCGCCCTGCCTATGCCCATACCTACAAGTTGAGCCTGTGCAATCATCTCATCATCAGCATAAATTGCTTCTATTTCTTCTTCTATTTTATGGGAGAGCTTATCCCCNTGTGCATCAAAAAATTTGATTCCGTTATCTTCATACGAATTGTGTGAAGCGCTTATCATTATTCCAGCATCGCATCGCATGTTTTCTGTAATGAAAGCTATTGCTGGAGTAGGCATTGGACCAATTTCTATTACGTCATATCCGATAGCTGTCAAACCAGATACGATTGCGTTTTCTATCATGTAGCCACTTTTTCTTGTATCTTTACCTATTAAAATTTTATTTGTGATTGCATGTTTTTTAAAATAAATTCCAGCAGCCATAGCAATACGCATNGCAACCTGTGCACTTAAAAATGACCCTGCCTCACCTCTCACACCATCTGTACCAAATAAATTTCCCANTATTTCTCCTTGAGTAAAAGAT
Source organism: Sulfurimonas sp. (assembly GCA_016764205.1). Next base: position 4,989 of record JAESSH010000013.1, on the reverse strand, counting down.
ATAAAATATGTTATGTTTTAAAGTTCTGCATTTTAACATAAAATATAAAGAATAAAGAATTATACTGCTTATGATCTGTTTAACATAACTTTAATTATCTTTTGGCTATCATTTCGCACTTAATTTTCAAAGAGAAGGACTAACACATGGCAAATCATAAGTCATCGATTAAGAGAATTCGTCAAACACTCGTTCGTACAGAACGTAATCGTTTTTACAGAACTCGTCTTAAAAACATCGTTAAAGATGTTCGTAATGCAATCGACGAAGGGAACAAAGAGGAAGCAAACGCTGCATTTAAAGTAGCTAACCAACAAATTCACAAATTTGTTAGCAAGGGTGTTCTTAAAAAAGAAACTGCCGCTAGAAAAGTAAGCCGCTTACACAGAGCTGTTAACGCAATATAACTCTATAATAGTAATGTCAAAGCAAAGCTTCGTCATTCACGCAGGGACAAAATGTCCCTACAACCCCATAAAGGCAATACATGTTAGCAGATAAACTCACACCGTTTATCACCCGCTATAATGAACTTGGCGAGCTGCTAAGTTCACCTGACATTACCTCTGACATCAAACGTATGACAGCACTCTCCAAAGAACAATCTTCACTTTTACCAATCGTTGAAAAGACGAAAGAGTACCAAGCTTTAATCGCAGATATTAAAGATACCAAAGAAATGCTATCTGATTCTGAAATGGGCGATATGGCAAAAGAAGAGCTTAAAGAACTTGAACCAAAAAAACCAATCATCGAAGAAGAGATTAAAATGCTTCTTTTACCTAAAGATCCAAATGATGAGAGAAATATAATCGTGGAACTTCGTGCTGGTGCTGGTGGAGATGAAGCCGCAATCTTTGTGGGAGATTTATTTGATGCTTATACTCGGTATGCAGATGTTCGTGGTTGGAAAATCGAGATTATTTCAACAAGTCCATCGGATTCTGGCGGATATAAAGAGGTAACTGCCCTTATTAAAGGTGAACAGGTTTATAGTCGGTTGAAATATGAAGGTGGAACACATAGAGTACAACGTGTTCCAGCAACAGAATCTCAAGGTCGCGTTCATACATCAGCAATAACAGTCGCAGTAATGCCTGAAGTTGATGATGTAGAAGTGATTATTGAAGATAAAGACTTAAAAATAGATGTAATGCGCTCATCTGGTTGTGGTGGACAATCTGTAAATACAACAGACTCCGCAGTTAGAATCACACACCTACCATCTGGACTTGTTGTAACAAATCAAGATCAAAAATCTCAACATAAAAATCGTGAAAAAGCGATGAAGGTTTTAAAAGCAAGACTTTATGACCTGCAAATGCGAGAACAACAATCTGAAAATGCAGCAGAACGTGCAGCCCAAGTAGGAACGGGAGATAGATCAGGGCGTATTCGTACCTATAACTATCCTCAAAACCGTATGAGTGATCATAGAATTGGCTTAACACTTTATCGTTTAAATGAAATTATGGGTGGAGGACTTCTTGATGAAGTTGTAGATCCATTAATAACAGATCATCAAGCAAAAATTGTTGAGGCAGCAGGTCTTTAAGACCTGTTAATTCCATTGTGTAGTAAAAGTGTTTTTTACTTCACCTCTAAGCGTAATCGTTCTTTCATTCATAGCTAAATAAAGCGTTTCACCGCTAGTAGGATATACTTCTACAGAATCTCTGATTAATTTTTCCTCTAATGCTCGATAAAAACAAGCTGCCATACCTGTTCCACAGGCTAAAGTTTCATCTTCTACACCACGCTCATATGTACGTACTCTAAGAGTATTATCTTCAACAAAGGCTATATTTATATTCGCATTATAGGTATTCCGTAATTCTCGCATTTCTAAAATATTAAAAGATTTAATGTCTTGAGTAATATGTACCAAATGCGGTACGCCTGTATCTATTTTCCACCAAGATTTTCCCTTAAAGTGTATCTCTTTATCTAAAATACGAGGAGGAGTAAGCTCACTTTCTACCATCAAACCATCTACTGAGGCTTTAATAACACCCGCCTCCGTCATAAAGCTCATATTTTGAGCTGCTAACTTATGTGTAAGTGCATAATGTGCTGCAGCTCGGCTTCCATTTCCACACATCTCAGCACTTGTTCCATCTGAATTATAAAATTGCCAGGCAAAATCACATTCATTATGAGGTAATATAACAATTAAGCCATCTGCACCTATACCATTTTGACGATGACAAATCTCTTTTGCTAACGTACTTCTATCTTTCTTAGAGTCTGTATGAAAGATTACAAAATCGTTTCCACTGGCACTATATTTGTAAATAGTCATACTTTCTCCTTAAAGATATTTATCTTTGATAATAGCAACAAAGTCTTCAACTTCTTGTTGTAAATGTTTTAAGTTTTTAGAATTATCTATAATCCAAGTAGCTTTTTCTTTTTTTTCATCAATTGGCATTTGCGAAGCGATTCTTTTAAGCGATTCTTCTTTGCTGTAGTGATTTCTTTTTATAAATCTATCGAGTTGNACATTGCTTGGGGTATATACAACTACAGAATCTTTAATGTTATACGCACCATTTTCAAAAAATAAAGGGATGTCAATCAAGTAAGGAAAGGCTAACCTATCTTGCTTCGTACTTTGTTTTTCAATTTCTTCACGAATTTTTGGATGCAAAAAGTTTTCAAGAGTTTTTTTAGCCTCAGGAGATGAAAAAATCATACTTCCTAATTTTGTTCTGTCAACTTTAGAGTTCTTAACATATCTTTTACCAAAGGTTTCTTCAACCCATAAAAAATGAGAGTCAAGTATTTGATGTGAAATAGTATCTGCATCTATCACTCGCATTCCATTGAGTGCCATAAGTGAAGCAACCGTACTTTTTCCAGTAGCAATTCCACCACTTAAGGCTATGGCATACTCAAAGGCCATTAGTTTTTAAAAATGCCTAAGTATTCTTTACGAACATAATTACCCATTGCGAATGCGGCTGGATGAACATCACAATTATAATAATCAACCCCATCAAGCATATCTGTTCTGTGAAGATTAATATCAGCAGTTGGATGGTACTCTTTTGACGCTAAAAGTGCAGTTGATCCTGTTCCTAAGTTATATGGCATTATAATTTTAAAATATTTTCCCAAAATTTGCATATTTTGTTTATTTTCATCAATCTTATCTAATGCTGGATGATTCATAACAACTAAACCATCTTCCACTAAAACACGTGAGATATGTGCAAGCATTGCTGCATCAATATCTGATTCACAAATGATAACATCGCATGAAGCATCTTCTTCTTCTCTTAAAGATTCTAAGCCACAAGCTATACTCTTATGTGCAATTCCATTATGTTTACCCATTTCAAATTCTAATGCACTTGCATCGTTACTAATGATTAAAACATTTTTAGGATCTTTTGATGTACATACCGGTACATGAACCATCATTTCATTATAAATAAATTTTTTCATTTGTATTATCCTACTTAATATATTATAAGTGCGATTTTAGCATATTTGCCTTTATAAATGGTAAAAAGCTTACATTTTGTATCTGTTTAAGGCTAATTTGATAATTAAATCATCCTANAAGCAAGTTAATTCTTTTTTAGCACTTATTTTTTTCTCAACACTTATAGGCTATAATTCCAGACTTTAAAAATGGAGTTCATAATGAGCCAAATTAGCTACAAAGACGCAGGTGTTGATATTGATGCAGGAAATAGTTTTGTCCAAAATATCAAACCTCTTGTAAAATCTACCAAAATACCTGGTGTACTTGGTGGAATCGGTTCTTTTGCAGGTGCCTTTGAGCTACCAAAAGGCTTTAAAGAACCTGTAATGCTAGCTGCTACTGATGGGGTTGGGACAAAACTTAAATTAGCTATTGATTCAGGCATACATAATACTGTTGGAATTGACTTAGTAGCGATGTGCGTCAACGACCTCCTTTGTAACTTTGGAACTCCTTCATTCTTTTTAGACTACTATGCAACTGGAAAACTTGAAGTAAATGTAGCGACAAGTGTTATTGCAGGAATTGCTGAGGGTTGTATACGAAGTGAGTGTGCTCTTATAGGTGGAGAAACAGCTGAGATGCCGGGAATGTACTCCCAAGATGATTATGACTTGGCCGGCTTTGCTGTTGGTGTTGCTGAAAAAAGTGAGATGGATAGAGTTTCGCTGGTTCGTGCTGGACACAAGCTTATAGCACTTCCAAGTTCAGGTCTCCATTCAAACGGATTTTCGCTTGCCAGAAAAGTTTTATTTGAAAAAATGAATATGAAGTTTGAAGATGACTTCAATGGAAAACCTCTTATTGAGACATTGCTTGAACCTACAAATATTTATGTAAAAACATTTAAAGCATTGAAAAATGAAATTGTAGCAATGGCACATATTACGGGTGGTGGAATCATAGAAAATCTTCCACGTGTTTTGCCAGAAAACTTACGAGCAGAGGTAAAAGAAGATTCTATACGAGTGCTTCCTATCTTTGAGCTAATATCTAAACATGTTGCGAGATCTGAAATGTTTAGAGCCTTTAATATGGGTGTTGGAATGATTCTCGTAGTAGAAGATTCTAATGTTGAAAAAATATTAGCCCAAACTGATGGGTATTTAATTGGTGAGATTAAAGAAGGACCTCGAGAAGCAGTGATGATTTAACTATCACGCTCGATACATTAGATCAAAAAAGTATAACATCTTCAATATTATCTAATAACACATCATTCTTATAAATATCTTGTTTNGTTTCATATGACTTTCTAATTTGTTCTTTAATATATTTTTTCATATTTTTTCCTAAAAATTAATATAAAATAATAACATATAAAGTATTCAGAAGTTGTTAAGTGTGGGAGATTAAAAGAGTAAGATAAATGACTAAAACTAGGCAGCGACCTACATTTCCACAGGTGAAACCTGCAGTATTATCAGCGATGAGAGGCTTAGCTTCTGGGTTCGGAATGGGACCAGGCGTTTCCCTCTCTCTATAGCCACCTAGAC
>JAESSH010000012.1 GCA_016764205.1 Sulfurimonas sp. | reverse complement strand
ATCAACTAAGATAACAGCAAGTGCTTCTGACTCTTTATTTCTTGCAAGTGAAAAGTCTGCTATATTTACATTATTATTAGCGAGTGTCGTACCAATATTTCCAATAACTCCAGGAATGTCAGAGTTCTTAAATAGAATCATATCACCCTTAAGAGCTACTTCTATATCAAAACCATCAATAGCTACAATACGTTGAACACCATCATCAAAAATTGTTGCAGAGATACTTGTAGTTCCTTCTGCTGTTGTTAGTTTTATAGTAATGAGGTTTTTAAATACAGAAGAATCAGCTAATGCTTCGGATTCTATTTTAATGCCTTTTTCTTTAGCAACAAAACTTACATTAACATAGTTAATAGTGTCACTAGAGTTTTCACTCATTGCACCAACCGCAACAAATGTAGCAAGAGAATCAACATATTCCGCTATTTCACCATGTCCACTTACTTTAATGGAAATAATTTGTGACTTATACATTTGTGATTCCAAGAAACCAATTTTTTGTCCCATTTCTAAAAATGGTTTTACGAATGAAGGTATTTTGCTTTCATCTATTGGTAAGTTCATAGCATGCGCAAATGAAATACCCTTAGCAGCTTCAATAGCATTTGTAGCTGCTTGTGTTCCAATGTTATACTGCGATTCAAAGGTATTAGCACCTAAATGAGGGGAAACAGTTACATTATCAAGACTTAAAAGAGGATGATCTGTTGCTGGTTCTTTGTTAAATACATCAATCCCAGCAAAACGAACTTTTCCATTTGTGAGGTTATTAAAAAGCGCTTCTTCATTGTAAAGACCACCACGAGCACAGTTAATAACAACAACACCATCTTTCATTTTTGCAAACTCAGCTTCATCAATGATACCAATCGTTTCTTGATTTTTTGGCGTATGAATTGTAATAATGTCACAGCTAAGAATATCATCAAAGTTTTTTGTATATGTCATGTCTAAGTCAGTTACCTTACATGGATTAATATAAGGGTCGTATGCAATAATATCCATCTCAAAAGCTGCTGCACGTTTTGCTACACGAGAGCCTATATTACCAAAACCGATAATACCAAGCTTCTTGCCCTTCATTTCATGTCCGTACCATTTCTCTCTTTTCCAGACTCTTTGGTTTTTTAAATGGTCATGGGAATAAGGAAACATTCGCATACATGAAAGCATATGTGTCATTGTAAGTTCAACCGCAGCAATTGTATTCGCAGTTGGAACATTCATAACAATAATACCCTCTTTTGAACATCCAGGAATATCTACATTATCCACACCAACACCAGCACGAACAATTGCCTTCATATTTTTAGCGTGTTTTATGAAGTTTGCGTCTACATCTGTTGAACTTCTTGTAATTGCAACATCAGCAGTAGGAATAATTTCACTTACTAGCTTATCTTTTGGCACATCTGCAGCCATTATAAAGTTAATATTTTCATCATCTTCAAGCATTTTTAATCCATCTTCATGGATATGATCACATACTACAACTGTATATTTACTCATTTAATATTCCTCTTTATACGACTCAACTGTCGCTGATATTTGATAATTTTTAAGTACTTTTACTAAAGAATTTAGTTTTTCGCTATTTTTAGAGAAAATAAGTAATTCTACACCTGTATTGTCTTTTTCAAGAAAATACTTTAACTTATGCTCTTTTAATTCTTCTTTTAGGCAAAATAATTGATATGGGTCTAAAAGAGGAGCAGATAATTTATAGGTAATAGTTTTAGTTATTTCTTTATTTAAATCAACTTTAACATACACTTCGTTTACAGGATAAAAGTATCCTAATCTTTGTGTTTGTGAAAAATAATCTAACCAAATTTTTTTGTTTTTTTCTTGTGCTACCTGATCTTTAAAAGTAAGCGGTTCATAGTCTATAAGCTCTTCATGAGAATTTATAGATAAAAGAAAAAAGATAATAAAAATCGCTACTCCTAACCCTATGGCAGGAGTAAGCCATTTCAATATCTTTTGCAACATTTACTACTGAATTTTGTCTTTAATCAAATCACCTAATGAATGCCCAGAATCATCATTGATTTCATCTAAAAGTTCTTGATTTTTTATGTAATCTAATTTTTTAACAGATAAGCGAATACGATCTCTTTTTGTGTCAATAACTGCGATTGCAGCTTCAATTTCTTGACCAATTTCTAACTCTTCTTTCACAAGTGGAGTTAAATCCTCATCACGAATAAGCGCATCAACACCATCTTCTAAAGAAACAAATACACCGAAATCTTTAATATCACGGATAGTTCCTGTTACAACAGAGTTTGCTTTATGTGTAGTTGCAAATTTATCAATAGGNGATTCNAAAAGAGTTTTTCTNTTTAAAGATATTTTTTGGTCTGCCGAATTGATTNTAGCAATTTTAACTTCAATTTCTTCGCCAGATTTTAAAACATCTTTACATTTTGTATTTTTATCCCAAGAGATATCTTGATTGTGTAAAAGACCTTCAACACCTGCGATTCTTACAAAAGCACCAAAATCGGTTAAAGATGTAATAATACCTGTTACAATATCGCCTTCATGATAGTTCTTTAAGAACTCATCAAATGGTTTTGGAAGTAATCTTTTAAGAGAAACTCTTAGCTTGTGTGTTGTAGAATTAATTTCAATAACTTCAACGTCTATCTCTTCTCCAACGCTTAAGTAATCATTAGGATTTTTAACACTTTTACTCCAAGAAATCTCAGAAATATGTAAGAAACCTTCAATGTCATTTCCTAAGTCAACAAAAACACCGTATGCTTCAATATTTGAAACTGTAACTGTGATTGTATCACCTTCGTCCAATTCTGATTCAACTTCAGCCCAAGGATCTGGCTGAATTGCTTTAATAGAAAGAGAAAGATGTCTTTTATCTTTGTCATAAGAGATAGCTTTAACAGTTACTTCATCCCCTTCATTATAAAGTTTTGATGGATTAACTGGACCCTTATAAGAGATTTCATTATAATGAACAAGACCATCAACACCACCAACATCTACAAACATTCCGTAAGAAGTGATTTTTTTGATAATACCTGCAACTATTACATCTTCTTCCATAAGTTGATCAATAATTTCTTTTTTCTTTTTACGCTCTTCGTTGAAAAGTTTTCTACGAGAAACTATAATTGAGTTTTCAGCTTCATCAATCTTAACAACCTGTGCTTTGATTTTACGACCAACAACATCATCTGTGTCTTTAAATGCCGCTAATGAACGAGGCATAAAGAAAGAAACTGTATCAGCTTCTACTACATAACCACCACGATTTTTCTTGGTAATAATACCTTCAATAACTAATTCTTCGAAATCATCTTTGTTTGCACTTATAAAGTCAATAGTTTTTTGCTGTTCTAAAACTTTTTTATAAGAAATTTTAGGACGCTCATTGTAGTATCCCATAAGCATTACATTGATTTTATCACCAACTTTAAATGCCAATTCACCATCTATTGTGATTTCATCTAAACTAATAATACCCTCAAGCTTATCGCCAACACCAACTAATGCTCTGTTTTCATCTGCTTGGATTTCAACAACTTCACCTTCTACTATACGGTTACTTTCTTGTTTCTTTTCGCTTGCTGCAAACATCTCTGCAAAATTTTCTTCTTCTTCAAATGATTCGTTATCGAACGCCATTACCTATCCTCTGTTACATAAAAATTTCGTAATTATATCTAATTATTGATTATTTTTATATTAAACAGAAGAAAAACTTAAACTATTTAACATTATCTTTAATCGCATCTACAACATTTTGTATCAGCCAATTTGGGGTAGACGCCCCTGCACTTATGCCACAAAAAATTTTATTATTAAACCAAGAATAATCAATGTCATTTTCATCTTCAATATGATAAGAATCTTGACAATCATCCCGCGATATACTAAAGAGTTGTTTTGTATTTGATGAATTTTTTCCGCCTATAATTATCATTACATCTGCTTTTGAAGCTATTTTTTTTACAGCATCTTGATTCTCAAAGGTTGCATTACATATGGTGTTAAAAACCCTTAGCTCTTTATAACGAGGCATAAGGTAATTAACAACCTCCATATAGTCTTCTACTTTTCTTGTAGTTTGGGCAACAAGAGCGATAGTTTCTTTAAACTTCATACCCTTAAGGTCTTCTACTGAGGTTACTACTCTTGCTCCATGTGTTGCATATGATTTTACCCCTTTAATTTCAGGATGGTTTTCATCACCAAAAATTAAAACATCATAGCCAGCCTCACTCATCTCTTGACAAATTTCTTGAGGTTTTGTTACATAAGGACAGGTTGCATCAATAACATTTACTCCTGTTTCATGCAAGGCTTTAAGTTCATCTTTTGCAATTCCATGCGTTCGAACAATTGCCGTGTCACCCGTCTTAAATGTCTTTATATTTTCACTAAGTCCTACACTAAAATCTTTTGAAAGTCTATTGATTTCTTTTGAATTATGAATAAGTGGTCCATAAGTAGANGCATTCACATTTTCTTCTGCAATTTTAATCGCACGTTTAACCCCAAAACAAAATCCATAATTTTCAGCTAATTCAATTTTCATAGTTCATTCCTAAGTAATATCAACTTTTGTAATCTTTTGTACAAGCTCAAAGAAGTTTGGAAAAGACGTATTTATACAATCCAAATCTGTAACTTCCATACCACATCGCAATCCTGCAATAATGAAACTCATAGCAATTCTATGATCACCATCACTATCAACTTTAGCACTTTTAAGCTCTCCACCCGTAACTGTGTAACCATCTTCGTATTCCGTTGTAGTTACTCCACATAATTTAAGTCCTTCTACAACTGTTGAAATTCTATCGCTTTCTTTAACACGAAGCTCACTCGCATTTTTCACAACACTTACACCTTGGGCACAAGCAAAAGCAATTGAGAGGGCTGGAAGTTCATCTATAAGCCATGATATGTTTGAATCAATTGTAATCGCTTTTAGGGGAGCTTGTTTTACAGTAATATTTCCAATAGGTTCATACTTATTGTCTATCATATCATAAGTAATATTTGCACCCATTCGCTCTAAGGCTTTGAATGCTTCGGTGCGTGTGTCATTAAGTGTAACACCTTCTAACACAATACTTGCATTTGGAGTAATCGCTGCAGCAACTGCGAAGAAAAAAGCAGAAGAAGGGTCAGCTGGAACTCTAATATTTAAAGGGGAAAGAGGTTCTTTCATTGGGCTTATTGTTGTTTGTAAACCATCCACCTTGATATCCGCACCCATGCCTTGTAACATTCTCTCTGTATGGTCACGTGATAATTCTGGTTCGCGGTACGTACAAACTCCATCAGCTCGAAGAGCCGCTAAAATCATACATGACTTTATTTGGGCTGAAGCTATTTTAGAATCATAAGAAAATGCTTTAAGCGAAGACCCACGGATACTCAGTGGTGCAAGATTAGAATCATCACGACCATCAAGGTGTGCACCAATATCAAGTAAGGGTTGTGTTACGCGTTTCATCGGGCGGGACCGAAGATATTTATCTCCACTCAAAATAAAATGACCCTTTGCAGAACTTAGTAGTCCACAAAAGAGTCGCATACCAGTTCCAGAGTTTCCACAATCTAAAACTTCAGATGGCTCTTTAATTCCGTCTGAAGAAATTCTAATAACTTCACCATCATCATNTACNNTAGCACCTAGNTTTTTTANAATCTCCAAAGAATTTAAAGTGTCNTCAGCTCGTAAAAAATTCCTAATTTCACTCTCACCATTACTAAGCATTGCAAACATTACACTACGATGAGAAATGGACTTATCTGGAGCTATATTTGAAATNNTTAAGGAAAACTCTTTACAAGCAGAAATAGTAACTTTATTCACGNAGTCCAATTCCTAGCTCATCATGTAAGGCTTTGAGTATAGANTCCATAGAAGAACTAATATCTTCTTCTTCAAGTGTTTTTTCCTCAGATTGAAGAATAAAACGTATTGATAAACTCACCATATCTCCTAAACTTTCATCACTGTACTTATCTACAGGATAGAAGCGTATTAGTTCATCAGTAGCGTGAGCATCTATAACCTTTTTTATCTCCTCAAAACTCATGTCTTGAGGTATTATGATACTCAAGTCTCGGTTTGAAGCCTGATATTTTGATGTTTTTTTAGCTGTTTTTAGTGTATATGGAATTTTATTAAAATCTATTTCACAAAGAAATGTTGTACCTAAATCATATGTTTTCTCAACATCTGGGTGCACACGAAATAACTCCCCAATAGCCTCACCATTAACAACAATACTTGCTGATTGGTATGTATGTGAGAGTGTATGTACTGTTGTATATGCAACTAAGTCAAATGCTCCAATAATATCAGATATTTTTTGTGTAAACTCTCCAAAGTCTATTTTTTCTGGCTTGCCTGTATTTAAAAGATTTTCTTTTTCTCTATCTCCACTAAAAAGCATTGCCATCTTAAGAGTTTCTTCTCTTTTTGCAGAAAATACAGAACCAACTTCAAATAATTTGACTTGGCTATATCCTGACTTTACATTATTTGAAGCTGCCTTTAGTAACCCTGTCATCAAAGTACTTCTTAAAGTATCAAGTGTATTTACTATAGGATTTAAAAGTTCTAACTCTTCCTCAGTAACTTCAAAACCAAAGCCTTCTAAAACCTTTTTTTCATCAAACACAAAATGTACTGATTCAAAGAATCCGTTAGCACAAGCACGACGCCTGAATATACTTCGCTTTTTATAAGAAAAAAAGTCATCTTGTAACTTATTTTCTTCACTAAATATAAAGGGCTTTGAAGGAATATTATCTATTCCAACCATACGTACTATCTCTTCTATAAGATCTTGTTTATTCACAATATCATGACGATACTGAGGAACTTCAACAACAAAATTATCAGCAGAAGATTTCGAAAGGTTAAAACCTAGGTTTTGAAGTATTTTACTAATAGTAAGCTTATTAATATCTGCACCAACAATCTCATCAACTTGTTGTTTAGTAAAGTTTATAATCTTATTTGTATAAGGCTTTGAGTAAGTAATGCTTCCATTAAAAGAAGAAGAATCTGAATAAAGTTCTAAAACACTTAAAAATGAAGCAATACCTGAACATAAGTCTGGTTCACTTCCCCTCGATGTTTTATAGAAAAAAGGACAAGACTTTTCTTTTGAAGTTGCCATTTGTTTAGAAATAACATCTGGTGCTATATAACTAGCCTCGAGTAAAACTCTCCCCTCGTCATAATCTACTTTAGACACATCATTTTGCTTTACACCAATAGTAGAAGCAATTTCTTTGGATGCAATACAAGCAAAGCCATTTTTATCTTCACCAAGCTCAACCTTAGCCACTGTTTCATTCTCTTGGCAAAAGAACTCATAATTATATGCTCTTAAAATTACGCCAGTAGAGTGAACTGTGTAAAGAATCAAGCTATCAATGTCCGTATCTCTGGAATCATTAATTTGGGATAAACGAAGTTGAATAAGCATAGGGATTGATAAGTTTTTCAACTCTAATACTTTGTAGTCAAGACTAACATTTATCTCTTTATCATGATGAACTGTTAATAATCTTCCAATTCCTTTTTTATTTCCACTATCATAAACTTTAGCTGTTTTTAATGGTCTATCAAGGGCAGCTGATAAATCACGAGCAACACCTCTAATACTTAAACAATCACCTCGATTAGCTGTTAGTTCAATTTCAATTATATCATCACTAAAAATAGGATTACTCGATATTTCATCGCCTAAGTTATATGCTCCAATACTAGAATCTACTTCTAAGATTCCATCGTTAACATCATCTAAGCCTATCTCTGAAGCAGAACAAATCATCCCCTCAGACTCTATACCTCGGAGTTTAACTGGTTTNATTTTTAAACCACCTGGCATCANAGCACCAATNGTTGCAACAACAACATCAAGACCAGCACGTATATTTGATGCACCACAAACAATTTGACGTACACTTGTACCAATATCTACCTGACAAACATTTAGCTTGTCTGCATCTGGATGCTTTTCACATTCTAAAACTTTACCAAANACTATTTTTTTTTCAACATTGTAAGTTCTAATACTGTCAACTTCTAAACCAATTGCATTAAAGGTTTTATACAAGTCATCACTTGTGATTCCTTTTAAATCAATCCACTCATTTAACCAAGATTTTGTAACTATCACTGAAACTGCTCCAATAATTTAATATCTCCCTCAAAGAGTGATCGTAAATCACCTATTCTGTGGATTAACATTGCAAATCGCTCAACACCTAAACCAAAGGCATAACCACTTACATTTTTATACTTTACAGCTTCAAAAACATTTGGGTCTACAATTCCACAACCAAGAACTTCTAACCAACCTGTTTGAGAACATACACGGCAACCATTACCACTACAAAATACACATGAAATGTCCACTTCAGCTGATGGCTCTGTAAAGGGGAAAAAAGATGGACGAAAACGAACTTCAATATCACCAAACATGTACTTTAAAAAATCTTCTAAAATATACTTTAAGTTAGCAAAAGAAACTTTTCCTTCTTCATCTACTAAAAGACCTTCAACTTGATGAAACATAGGAGTATGCGTTAAGTCATAATCTCTTCTAAAAACAGCTCCCGGTGCTATCATACGAATCGGTGGTTTTGTATTCATCATTGTTCTAATTTGAACAGGGGAAGTATGTGTTCGAAGAAGCATCTCATCTTTAAAATAAAAAGTATCTTGCATATCTCGTGCTGGATGATACTTAGGTAGGTTTAATGCTTCAAAGTTATTAAAATCATCTTCAATCATACCACCAGTTTTTACCGCAAAATTCATTGAAGAGAAGTACTCAACTATCTTATCCATCGTTTCCATAACTGGATGCAAGGCACCTGACTGAGGGCTGACACTAAAAAGAGAAACATCAATAGCTTCACGCTTCATTGCTTCTTGCAATTCTAGGGTTTGCAATGTAATTTTTCTAGCAGTAAACTCACTCATTAAGGTGCTTTTATGCGTATTTAAATCTTTTGCAATTTGTGCTTTTTCTTCGTTTGAAGCAGTTTTCATTTTAGCAAATTCTACAGCTAAAACACCTTTCTTTCCAAACACAGCTAAACGTATTACTTCAAGAGATTCTACCGTTTTAGCTTCTTTTATTTTGTCGTACCATTCTTTCAATAATTTATCCATACTTACTAAATTTAATTAATNATTATATTAAAATTTTCATTACATCTAGCTTCACTTTAAGTTTNTATGATACAATTATAATAAACACTTAAGAAATAAGGAAAGAGTCATGTGTCTATTTTGTAAGATTGTAAACAAAGAAATTCCATCCAATCTCATACTTGAAAACGAAAATTACTTAGCTTTTCATGATATTAATCCTAAGGCCCCTACCCATATTTTAGCAATACCAAAAATACATGTAGACAGTTTTAATGAGTTAACTCCTGATTTAATGGCAGGAATGACTAGCTTTATTCAAGAACTTGCAAAAATCACTCAAATAGATAAAAGTGGCTACCGAGTAATCACAAATGTAGGTGAAAATGGTGGTCAAGAAGTGAAACATTTACATTTTCATATACTTGGTGGTGCCAGACTAAAATGGGGACATTTTAGTGATGCTAATCCAGAAGATCACTTCTAAAAAAAACTTTTTTGGTTTTCTCCCCACTCTCTTTTTGTAAAAAAAGTAAGTTTATACGCTATAAACATTAACAAAATACTTCCAAATAATACAGTTGCCATTTCTATCATCTTCAATCCTTTTTACTGATTAAATATNATAGTATAAATTAATNTAAAATTTTGATTTNATGACAAATTGCCATAAAATCTATTTTAACTTTGACAAGACTCTATATTTCCCATATCAATATTTGAGCCACCACCCGAGATGAGTTTTTNATTTTCTTTAATAAGCTTACCATTATGTGTAATAGAATATGAGATTGCAGTNGTNTCTCGAATTGTATTTATTGTTGANCAATACGTTTCTAAGGATGCCATAACCCAACGTCCTGCCATGGTGTCATCTCCATCAGAATTGAAGNTATANGTTAAATGNAGAGTATTAAACTTACATGGATGCNCTTCACTTCTNAGTACTTCTCCATCAACAACTAAGTCAGTCACTGTTTTATTTTGATTTTTTGGTATCAATACAATATCAGTTGCAGAACATGTAATAATTCCTGATAAAAAATAATCTATAGGAGATATTACTGGACAATCAATTATAAAGCTACTTTTAGAAGTTTTCGCTTCAAACTTCATTCCCTCTTTATGTGTAATAGTCACTTTCATATCAATCCCTTAATTTTATTGTATAAAATGAAGGAAACCCTCATTTATTAAAACGATATCAGAAGTAATTCTGCTATCTGCGCTAGCCGCTATGGCTCTAAAGCTTTGCCTTTGGCAAGAATTACTTTTTTTTCCTCTAAAGCTTTGCCTTTGGCAAGAGTTATTTATTTAAATAATTTTTAAAATATTTTAGTTGTTCTTCTGTTCTTTGTGTTGCAGTTCCACCCTCTGAAATTCTGGCATTCATTGAGTGTCTTAAACCTAGGTATTCAAGTACATCTTCGTTTATTCTCTCATCTATCTCTTTAAGATATTTAAACTCCATCTTCGATAAATCAACATTAATCTCTTCACCTTTTGCAACAGCACGACCCGTTATAAAGTGTGCTTCACGAAATGGTATATCACATTTTGCCACTAAATAGTCTGCTAAATCTGTAGCTGACAAATGTCCTACCGCACATGCAGATTCCATATTATGTGATTTGACTTCCATTGTTTTTATAGCTTCTTTTAAAATCTCTAAAGATATTTCAGCAGTCGCTACAGCATCAAANACACCCTCTTTATCTTCTTGGGTATCTTTATTATACGCTAANGGAAGTCCTTTCATAACTGTTAAAAGTCCCATNAGNGAACCATATACNCGACCAGTTTTCCCTCGTAAAAGNTCAGGNACATCAGGATTTTTCTTTTGTGGCATAATAGANCTACCNGTTGAATACTCATCACTTAACTCAACAAAACCAAACTCATACGATGACCACATTACAAGTTCTTCACTTAGACGAGAAATATGCATCATCATCGTAGATATATTAAATAAAATTTCAAGTGCAAAATCTCTGTCACTTACTGTATCTAAACAGTTTATACTTACAGAATCAAAACCCAAAATTTCCGCTGTCATATCACGGTCTATTGGATGTGGAGTTCCTGCGAGTGCCGCACAGCCAAGAGGCGATACATTATTTCTTTTTGCTGAACTTTCAAAGCGCTCAATATCACGCTTAAACATACAAAGATATGCACCTAAATGAAATGCAAAATTAATAGGTTGAGCATGTTGAAGATGTGTCATACCCGGAATCATCGTCTGAGTATGTTTATCTGCAACAACAATAACTTCCTTCATTAAAAGTTTTAAGGCTTGCACTATTTCGGTGTTTTTACGAATTACATATCTTCTAAAATCAACAGCTACTTGGTCATTTCTACTTCTTGCTGTATGAAGCTTTTTACCAGCATCTCCAATCAATTCTGTAAGGCGTTTTTCAATTCCCATATGTAAATCTTCATCTGATATTTTCCACTCAAATTCATCAGATTCTATCTCTTTTCTTATTTGATTGAGACCATTTGTAATGGCATCAAGCTCCCCCGTATTTATAATCCCTTGTTTATTAAGCATCGCAGCATGTGCCAATGAGCCTTCAATATCTTCACGATAAAGTTTTCTATCATACATAATAGAAGCATTAAATTCATCTAATAATGATGATGCACTTGCAGAAAANCGACCTGACCACATTTTATCCATAAAAATATTCCTTGTGTNTTATTCGAGAGAGAGTTCNTNTATAAATTTTTTTGTATTTTAACTAAAANAAGCTTTAGNCTCTCTACTTATTCAGACACTGGAATATTTCCNGTATCTGANGCATATTCTAAAAAAAAGTCTCTCAGGTGTTTTAGGTTTTTTCTGTATTTAGTNCTATCNAAGTATTCCATNGAACTCNTTGCATCTTCTNAGTTTTTATGNAAAAAATAGAGTATATTTCCCTTGTCAGCTAAGTANNTTTNCCANCTANTAGAAGTTTTNTCATTAACAAANTCAAGTGCTTTTCCATGACAAATTGTGCATTTTTTTTGATAGTAACGTTGTCCTTTATAAATGCTTGCATGGAGTGAAGAAGAGAGAATGATTAAAGAAAAGGTAAAAAGAAGAATTATTTTCATCGACACTCCTAACTAATTGGCTTAATAATACATCATCCATTATTATAAAAACCTTTAAAGAAAGTATTTTAAAAATTTATATCTAAAGTTGAAACCTATTGCACAGCTTGTCTTCTAAATCCCATATCTTTCTTTGCTTTAAATCATCTATAACACTTTGTGTACATTCAACATCAGCTGGCCATTCCCTCGTATAGTTATCGAGTTTATTCTTGTTAGTTCCATCAATTCCTACCATTAAATCTGCAGTAAAAATATCACGTCCAGCATCAATGTTATTTGTTACTCTCCATACTAGCATGTACGGATTAAAAATATCATTTTTAGGAGCATCTATAAAAACTACAATTCTTAAATATTTAGACAAAGGCTCAAGAGCCTTAAAATATACTTTTGCAGACTGTTTTTTATGAAGACTAATAACAGTAATAGGATTTTTTGTTATTGTCATATATTGATGTATTTCAACAGTGTCGTCTATGAGTGCTTTAACCTCTTTTAATAAGGCATCATCCGTCATAAACTGAGGAGCTTCTACAACATGCGCTGATGTAACATCAATACCCAGTTTACCACCGACTAAGGTCTCTGGAGATGAATGATCAAGTGCATCTAAAATACCCTCAGTAATAAACATACATTTTGGTGTAAATCTATTTAAAATATACATTGTTATTGATTCATAATTATCGAGTCGAGGAGCTTTTTCATCTACAAAAATAGCATGTTTAACAAAACTCATCTGCCCAACACCCCAAAAAGCATGCATAAATTGTTT
>JAESSH010000011.1 GCA_016764205.1 Sulfurimonas sp. | reverse complement strand
AACACCTACGACATCTTTAGCAAGTTCTACATGACGTTTTAGGAGTTGTTGCAAGCGACGGGCAACTGGAATGAGAGAGTATTTTTCAACTACTTTGCCTTCTGGACGCCCTAAATGTGTTGCTAAAATAACAGCACAATCTTGGTCAAGACAGTAGTTAATAGTAGCAATAGCTGAGCGAATTCTTCTGTCATCTGAAATGTTTCCAAACTCATCCATTGGTACATTAAAATCACAACGAATGAAAACTTTTTTATCTGCTAAGTCGAGTTTTTTTATATTTAAAAGTTCCATNTCCTACCTATTTANNAATNTGAAGNGCCATATCAACTAAACGCATTGANTANCCCCATTCATTGTCATACCACGCCATNATTTTAATCATATCTCCACCAATAACCTGTGTCAAATCTTGGGCAACAACAGAGCTATATTCACAACCTACAAAATCTTGTGAAACTCGCATCTCTTTGTCCATCAATAAAAGACCTTTTANACTTGTATTTGCTGCTTCATTAAATACACGAGTAACTTCTTCTTGTGTAGTTTCTCGTCTTACAACAACATTTAAGTCAACCATAGAAACATTTGGAGTTGGGACACGAACAGACTGCCCATGAAGACGCCCTTTAAGCTGTGGCATTACAAGGCTAATCGCCTTTGCNGCACCAGTCGTNGTTGGAATCATATTAATAGCACCTGCCCGAGCACGGCGTTTATCTTTTGAATGTTTTACATCTAAAATATTTTGATCATTTGTATAAGAATGTATCGTTGTCATAAGACCTTTTTCAATCCCAAAAGCATCNTCTAAAACTTTTGCTACTGGACCTAGACAGTTTGTTGTACACGAAGCATTTGAAACTATTTTTTGACCAGCATAAAGATGTTCATTTACTCCAATAACAAAAGTATCAGTTGCACTATCTTTTGAAGGAGCTGAAAATAAAACTTTGGCTACTCCATTGTCAATATGAACCTGTGCTGATTCTTGAGTCAAGAACATACCTGTACATTCAAGTACTATATCTGCACCACAGTCTGCAAATTTTAAATTTTTAGGGTCACGGTTTGAGAACACCTTAATAGTTTGGTCATCTATTGTAATTGTTTGCTCATCAATCTGTTGTATTTCACCTTTAAAGGTTCCATGTACTGAATCATTTTTTAATAAATAAAGCATCATGTCCATACTTGCCATATCATTGATTGCAACAATCTCTACATCATCTCTCACTGCTGCTATNCGAGCTACACAACGACCGATTCTACCAAAACCATTAATTGCTATTTTTAGTGCCATACAATTTCCTAATAATTATTTAAATTAGGTGATTCTAGCTAAAGTTTGGTTATAATTCGCTTTAAATTAGGAATGCTATGAAGACTATTGCACTTTTTGGTGGCTCTTTTGACCCACCACATATAGCTCATGAACTTATAGTTAAAGAAGCCTTGAAAATAAAAGAAGTCCAAAAAGTTGTTGTAATGCCAACTTTTTTAAATCCCTTTAAAACCAGTTCTTTTGCTCCATCAGCATTACGTTTAAAGTGGTTAAAAAGTATTTTTAAAGACTATAAAAATGTTGAAGTAAGTAGTTTTGAAGTTAGCAAGGAAAAGAAAAATTCAACTATAGATACAGTGAAATATCTTTTAAAAGAATATTCAAAAGTCTATCTTATTATTGGTGCTGACAATCTAGAATCGTTAGTAAAATGGCAGCAATATGATGAGTTAAAAACTTTAGTAAGTTTTGTAGTTGCNACAAGAGATAAAATAAAGATTCCNGANTCTTTTATGCAACTAGTAATAGCAAAAGATATTTCTTCAACTGCTTTAAGAAAAAACATGAATAGTTTGAGCCTTCCAACAGTTTGTTCACCTGAAATAATAGAATTTTACAAGGAAAAATATGAAAAATATGAAAAATAGAATAGAGAAAATTACATCCGTACTTGATACAAATAAAGCAGAAGCTATTGAAGTTTTTGACTTAAGCACGAAGAACTACTTTGTAGATTATACGATTATTGCATCCTCCCTTGGAAGTAGNCANACTATTGCACTTTTAGATCATTTAAAACGTGGACTGAAACCAGAAGAAAATTTTAACAACGTTGATGAAAGTGGAGACTGGATTGTTATCGACTTAGGAGACGTTCTTATTCATATTATGACCCCTGAATACAGAGTAAAGTATGATATGGAAAAATTTTTAAGTTCTTTAGCTGACGGGAGAGAGGGAGATGTTCTTTAAGAATATCTCTTTTACATTTTAATATACCTGTCATAATTCTCTAAAATATCCCTGTATCCAAAAATAGATTCTACATATTTTACAGGTTCCTCACCTCGAGCATATCCGTATTTTAATGTTCGGTAGTATTTCTTCTTTGAAAGTAATGGTAACACCTGTTTTAAATCACTCCAAATATTTGGATTATAGCCCAAACGTTTAGCCAGTTTTTGTGCATCATGAATATGTCCCATACCGACATTGTATGCAGCTAGTGCAAATTTTAGGCGATTTTCTCCTTCTACCATTTTAGGAACAAACTTAATCATTTGCTTAATATGCCTTGTTCCTCCAACAATACTTTGCTTCGCATCNACCCTATTNTTAANTCCNANTANNCGTGCAGTTGCCTTGGTGAGCATCATCATCCCACGAACACCAGTAAAACTCTTGGCCTTAGGATTCCAATGTGACTCTTGGTAGGCAATTGCTGCTAAAAGTTTCCATGGAACTTTATATCTTTTTGCTGCTCTCTCAAACATGTTTCTATATTTTGGAAGTCTTTGTTTAATTCGTTTGTAAAACATTTTGTTATCATAGTAATCAAAAAAATGAATATTGCTATAATAATGATCCTTCAACTCTGCCATCTTTCCTCTTTGATTAAAATCATTTAACCAGGCATACATATCAACTTCTAGATTATCTGAACCTTTTGGTAAGACCCAGGCTAACTGTTCTCTTTCACTTATTGTAAATGCCATATCCATTTCAGGATAATAACGAAGATTNANGGCATAAATATTAGAATCAGCTACCGTACAGTCTATGGTATGTGATGAAACCTGCGCAAGTAACTCTTCTGTAGAATATTCTGAGGTAAAGCTTGCATTAATGTCAAAGCCATCTCTGGCTAAGGAACGAATGGTTTCACTATAACTTGTACCCTCCCCCACTTTTATATTTAAACCCTCTAAGCTTTCAATAGTACGAGGGAAGTTTTTATTTCTAATCATACCTCTGTTACAAATAACCTGCTGTTGTACTTCAAAATAAGAGGGTCCAAAATTAAATTCTTTTTCGCGCTGTGGAGTTTTTGTAAGCGAGGCTGATATAATATGAATATCTTTGGATTTCCCTTTTTCTATCGCTTCTTTGACAGTATTTACAGCTGTTATCTTAAGACTTACTCCTAAGTAATCTGCATATGACTTTAATAAATCATACTCAAAACCCTTTGGACCATTTGTACCAATATAATATGTTGAGGGTGCATTAAGCAGAACAACTCGCAATTCTTTTTCTTTTTTTATTGTGCTAAGAAGAGATGGTAGTTCTATTTTATGCACAGGTGAGTACCTAGAATGCGAGATCCATCCAAAAATAAAAAATATTATTGCAAAGAAAACAAGTATGAATAAATAAATATTATGTTTCATTAAGACAGTTTACATAGTGTTTGCTTATGCAAATATAAAACGATTTACTCCATTTTCATACTCATGGGCAAGTATTTCATCATGTGCTTTTAAAATAGAGTCAACAAGATATAAGCCAAGTCCGAAACTATTTTTAGATGGATTATCCTTTGTAAATGGTTCTATATAATACTTTAATGGATGCCGAATACACTCTCCATAACTTTCAAAACATAATTCATCATTTTTCATACAAATTCGAACATGCTTATCTGTTGAATATTTAATTCCATTATCAATCATATTTTTAACCGCCGTTGTATAAAGCCTATAATTTGCATCTATTTTTTGTGTAGCGGAAACATCAACGCTAACATTTTGCACTTCTACCATTGCCATATCTATCGCACCATCAATAAGATCAACAAGACGATATTCTTTAAAATCATTTTTATCATTTAAGCTTGTTACTTCTTCTATAAGAGCAAACTCACCCACTAAAGATTCTAGTCTCCCAAAAATGGAGCTAAATCTATCTATCTGCTTTTGTGAATCTAACATTTGTGTAGCTATCGTACCTTTTGCTATAGGTGTTTTTAACTCATGCATAACATTTCTTAAAAAGAGAGTACGTGATTCTAAGATAGTATTAATTTTTAAACGTGTATTTTCCATCTCATTTGCGATAAGCGCAATTTCATCTTCACCATTTCTTTTAAAAGACACTTCTAAGTCTCCATCCCCAAACTGAGCAATCTGTCGTCTGAGTCTTGTCAGAGGACGTAGTCTTTGTAGAATCAGTAAAAACGAAATGAGTAAAATAAGAATAATACTTACATAGGCATATACAAGATTCCAAGCCCTATATGGTCGTAACTCTTCATCTTGAATGAGTACATAACCTAGTGGAGATTGAATATAAAAGAAGATACTGTACTTATATTCTATCATTGTTGTTCGTAGTTTTTTAACTTTAAATTCTGAGAAAAGGTCTTGTTTTTTAACAACTAAAATTTTATCTTTAAAACCGTCTTGCTTAAGAATTGTACCCTCTGTTAAAATTCTTTTTTGTCGTTGTACATCACTTTCTAATTTAAACTTATATACTGCAAGGTTTGCTTCAAACATGATGTCATTATTATCTTTTTGCTCATGATTTTTATATATTTGTGTTATTACTGAATATTTTGTAAAAATATGGTTGATATATTGCTGTTTATTGAGTTTGTAAAACTCCCAAAATACAACGCTTACACTAATAAGTGTAACAACCATCGCAAAAAGTACAGTGAGCAGAACTGCGTGTTTTTTCACTGATTTTTCCTTTACTTTAGTAGTTTATACCCCACACCACGGACTGATTCTATAAGTGTTTTATCACCTAGTTTATTTCTAATACGTCCAACCATAACATCGATGCTTTTGTTTGAGCTATCTTCATTAATTGCATTTACATTATGAATGAGATCTTCTCGTGAAACAACTAAGCCCTGCTTTNAAATCATGTACGATAAAATACCAAATTCGGCATTTGTTANNTCTATATTTCTNCTCTTATATGANATAAGCATAGTGTCACTNTCACATTTAAAATCACTTTTAGAGTCNTCTTNGGCTTCTGTTCGNGCTTCNTAACGTCTTAGAACTGAATGAATNCTCGCCTCTAACTCTCTTGGGTCATANGGNTTNGGCATATAATCATCAGCTCCAAGTTCAAGAGCTTTTACCTTGTCTGTCANATCNCTTCTAGCAGATGAGATGATNATAGGAATATCTTGTCGCTCACGAATTGCTTCACAAACCTCTAAACCATCCATTCCAGGNAGAGTTAANTCTANNATNACTAAATCAAANGNTTCTANNTTTANNATNCTTACNGCCTTAAACGGATCATCTTCCGTGATTACTTTAAATTCAAACTGTTCAAGATACTCTGTTAATATCTCTGCTAACTCTAAGTCGTCTTCTATCATTAATATTTTTTGCATTATAATCCTAGCTATTTTAAATTTTTATAAACCCTACTATAAAGTTCATCGCGTGAATATTGGTTAATTAAATAATCATCTGCACCTTCATTTAAGAAAAAACTCGTTTCATGTGAATTTGATTCCGAGGCAAGTGCAATGATCTTTAAGTTATCTACGTTCATCTTACGTACTCGCCTTACAAGTTCTAAACCATCAATCTCATCAAGTCCATTTACTTGAGCAAGCTTATTATTCACAATCATCAAACAAATCTCTTTATGAACCTCTAACTTTTGTATCGCCTCGTAAGCACTTGCGACCATAAGGACTTTAAAATTATGAAGTGCTAGGTTTTGTTTGAGGTATCTTCTATAGATTTCCGATTCATGTACTATTAAGACTGTTTTTTCTTTATTCTGTTTGAGTATATTAAGTCGTGATAGTACATACTTTACATTATCGTATTTATGTCGTAAGATATATTCCACAATATTAGCACTTTGAAAACTTTCCATAAAAGCTTCATCAATTGATGTTGTATATACAATTGGAGAAACATTATGTTTATTTAACAAGGCAATGATTTCGCCATTACTCGCATCTTCAAGATTTCTACTTACAACTGAAAACTCATAGTTATGCTTCGTAAGACATTCTTGCGCTTCTTTATATGTATGCACGATATCATAGTCAAACCCAGCATCTTGCTCTAATAATCTTTTAAAAATACCACAAAGAATAGTACTAGCTTCTACAATCAATAATTTTACCATCCACCTACCTCTTTTAGATTTTATGTAGTTAGTATATCAAAAAAAGTTAACGCTAAAGTTTCTTGCTTCTTTTAAGAAAATAACTTTGCTATAATTCACAAATACTATCATAAACATAAGGCAAATAATGAAATTTTTATGGGTACCCTCTTCTCACTTTAACTTAGCAAATCTCTTTACATTTGTAAATATAATCGCAGGTTTAGCTGCCATTTATTGTATTACACAAAACAACTTCTTTGTAGCAATTATACTTGCATGGATAGGTGGATGTTTTGATATTTTCGATGGTAAAATAGCAAGGAAGTATAATCTTTCAAACGAGTTTGGGGTACAACTTGATAGTTTCGCTGATTTTTTAAGCTTTGTACTTGTTCCAGTATTTTTACTATTTCAAGCAGTTTATGAACCTTCTCTTTCTGGGGTTATGCTTATTGTTGCTATCATTACAAGTATTTTTTATGTGATTTCGGGACTCAGAAGATTAATTCACTTCAACATCAATACTGATGTTGGAAGTGTTGATAAGTTTTTCACAGGAGTACCTACTCCACTTGGAGCAATTTTACTTTGGCTTGTATACCTTAGTAATGCTTACGATTTTTTACCAGTATTTGGTGTCATAGGATGTATGCTTATTCTTGGATGGAGCTTGAACTCTACGCTCAANGTGCCACATCCTTAAAACAACTATTTATTGTTAACGCTATACCTTCCACTTCCAAGTAAAAATATTATGATTGCTAATACAAGGTAGAGCAATGGTAGTTCTATATGAGGGGCACCATGCTTACCAAGAGTAAATAAAAATGCTCCATGTCCTACTACGATTGCTACTGCCATATTGAATGCTAAAACAAGCGATGCTACTCTTGCATAAAGACCAAGAAGAATGAATATAGGNACTATAATTTCTCCAACATATACACCATACGCAAAAAACTCAGGCAAGCCTGATGATACAACTAAACCTTTTATACCTNCAATACCATTCATNAGTTTATCCAAACCGTGAAACAATATNANGACTCCTACAATTAAACGAAGGAGTAACTTTGCTAAATCATTACTTAGAAACATTNATTTTTCCTTTTATTTTAAATTTACAGCTACCAACTGTGATNATTTTACCATTTTTNATGGCATCTTTTACATACTCAAGNGTAGCTTTTGGNTCAGCATCCCCTATTTCTTCTTCTATGATTCTAAGAAGGTCTTTTTCTTGTGTNTCNNTCCATANTTTNTCATAANTATATTGTGTTTGTATATTCATAAAACNATCATNCCNTTATTCTTCACTTTGTATATNTAACANTTTTTTAGGCTTCACTCCAAGCGCTATAATATTTTCNGCTCGTTTAATAAGATTNCCNTTGCCTGATTTAAGTCTATTCATTGAGGTATCATAACTATCTTGTGCTTTTTGAAGATGTGTTCCAACTTTTTGCATTTCATCTACAAAACCAACAAGCTTTTCGTACATAGATTCAGCCTCATTTGCAATCTTTAAAGCATGGTCTTGCTGTTTTTGTGTTCTCCAAATATGCTCTATAGTTCNTAGTGTAACTAANAAGGTTGANGGAGAAACTACTAAAATATTATTTTCATAAGCCTTTTTAAAAAACTCTCCATCTTCTCCAAGAGCAAGTAAAAAAGCACCTTCTATCGGCATAAAAAGAAGTACATAGTCCAGTGTATTTATCCCTTCTAGTTTTTCATAGTTCTTTGCACTTAATTCTTTTATATGTCCAGATATACTCTTGAGATGTTCTTTTANNGCAAGCTTNTTTANNNTTTCNTTTTCTNCACTCATAAANCTTTCATAGGCAACAAGTGANACTTTAGANTCNATGACTATATCTCTTTCTNGTGGCATATGNATGATGACATCNGGACGGTANGTCTTNCCCTCATCTGACTTTANNGTAGCCTGTGTTTCATACTCAACTCCNTCNCGTAAACCTGACTCTTCTAAGATTCGCTCNAGTACTATTTCGCCCCAGTTACCCTGTGTTTTATTTTCTCCCTTNAGCGCATTTGTNAGGTTGATNGCATCTTGGGAAAGTTGTTTNTTCATCTCTTTTAATCTNNGTAGCTCATTTTTTAAAAGGTGTCCATCCTTAGATGTTTCATTGAACTGTTCTTTAGATTCTTTGGAGAAGTTCGTTATTTGCTCACGAAATGGTTTGAGTAAAATCTCAAATTGTTCTTTTTGAANATGNGAAAACTGTTTTGATTTATCTTCAAAAATTTGNTTTGCNAAAATNTTNAANTCTTTACTTAACTCATCTTTNGCACNTTGAAGAANAAGNAGTTTTTCNTTTGAAGATGTNAGTTCNCCCTCNTAGCGTGTGTTAAGAACTGCATGTTNTAACTCTAAGTCATTTTTTTCTTCTANTACCTGTGCCATACTAGCTTTTAAGNCTTCGAANTCAAGTGAGCGAGAAGTAAGTAAATCTTTTATCTGTACATACTTTATAGTCAAATAAATCACAAGCAAAGATGTAACTATAAATAAAATCATATACACATCGGCACTATTTTCTAAAGAAATATTCACGTAAAAATCCTAAAAATAAATTTTGAAGATTATACAATAGTTTTTTTTAATGTATCTTCTACTTTCTAAAGTCTATCTAAAGAATGTCACATTTTACGTCACAACCCAATTAACTTAAGCTAGTTTAGATATAATTCGCGAAATATTTAGGGAGAAGGTGCGCCTCATCGTTTTTTACGAGAGGTAACTTGTATCATCTCCTTGATTTTAAAGGATAATGATGCAAGAAAATGCACAAGAAACAACTTCTCCAGAAGAAGAAACAAAAATCACATTTGATGACTTAGGTCTACGACAAGAGCTTTTAAGAAGCGTAAAGTTTGCTGGTTTTACTAACCCAAGCCCGATTCAAGAAGCAGCGATTCCAATCGTTATGGCTGGTCGAGACATGGTAGGTCAGGCACATACTGGTACTGGTAAAACAGCAGCTTTCGCACTTCCAGCACTCCATAACATGAAAGTAGATGGTTCAGTTGAAATGTTAGTAATCACACCAACTCGTGAACTCGCAACTCAAGTTTCAGATGAAATATTCAAGTACGGTAGAAACATGAATGTGAAAACTGTAACTGTTTATGGTGGTAGTTCATACAATCGCCAACTTGACCTTATCAACCGTGGGGCTTCAGTTGTTGTAGCGACACCTGGTCGTCTTTTAGACATTTTAAAAAGAAATATGTTAAATAACTTTGCTCCGAGTATCGTTGTTCTTGATGAAGCTGACGAAATGCTCGATATGGGTTTCTTAGATGATATTAATGANATNTTCTCATTTCTACCAACNAATCGTCAAACACTNCTTTTCTCAGCTACTATGCCACAACCGATTAAAACACTTGCAAGTAGAATCTTAAAAGAACCAGAATTTGTTTCTATCACAAAAGGTGAAACTACAAACACAGATATTGAACAACTTTACTATGTAATCGAAGAATCTGAAAGAGATGATGCAATTATTCGTCTTATGGANTCTGAAGAAACNCAAAAATGTATNGTNTTTTGTAGAACAAAATCAGAAGTAGATAGACTTAGCAATGTTCTTAGTAATGCTGGTTATTTAGCAAATGGACTCCATGGAGATATGGAACAACGTCAACGTGAAACTGTCATCAAAGGTTTTAAACAAAACTCTGTAAAAGTTCTTGTTGCAACTGATGTTGCTGCACGTGGAATTCATGTTAATAATATTTCTCACGTTTTCAATTACCATATTCCATTTGACCCAGAATCGTATGTTCACCGTATTGGTAGAACAGGTCGTGCTGGTTCTAAAGGCAAGGCAATTACACTTTTAACTCCCCTCGAGTTTAAAGAACTTCAACGTATTAAAAATAAGGTTGGAACTTCAATGGGTCATGCTTTTATTCCAAGTAAGACTGACTTAAGAGAATCTACAATCGATGCACTTGTAAAAAAAGTTGAAGACCACAAAATCTACGATGAAGCACACAGAGTTTTAGACAAACTTCGTGAAGATATTGATGAAGAGCAAATGGCATATAAACTCATCTCTATGTTACTCGACCAACAAGAGATTAAAGGACCAAATACTATTGGTATTCCAGCNGATCGTCTTGATGCTGCACTAGAGCGTGCTGCAAAACGTGGTGGAGGAAACTCTCGAGGACGTGGAAGAAATGGTGGCGGTGGATACCGTGGTAATAAAAGCCGTTCAGGTGGTGGAAGTCGTGATGGCGGTGGATACAAAGGAANCCGTGANGGNGGAAGCAGAGACGGTGGTGGAAGTCGTGATGGTGGTGGATACAANGGAAACCGTGAAGGTGGAAGCAGAGACGGTGGTGGATATAGAGGCAACCGTTCTAANACTAACAGACATAGAGACTAAACATATCTCGTTAAGATTTTAAAAAGTGCTACAATTACCAAAAAGGTTTTATAATGCACTTTTTAATCTATGAAGATTCNNAAATCTATATCNAAAAAGAAGAAAGTGAAATACCTTGGCTTAAAATCTTTACACAAGAGCCTTNNAAAGAGTTAGGTGACCTTCCAAAACCACTTCGACTTAAACTCTTTGAAGTCTNTGACATCATAGAGTATGAGATGAAAAACTATTATTCTCCAAAAAAAATCAACCTTGCTTCTTTTGCTAATATACTTCCTCGTGTACATCTCCATGTAATGGCNCGNTTTGAAGGGGANAGTTACTTTCCAAATNCTATGTGGGGAGAAAAACAAAGAGAATCAAACTTAAAACTACCAAGTGAAAAGGAGTTTCATAAGCGTGTCTTTCTTGCACTCACTAAGCTCAACACCTAATGAAACCCTCTGTTAATATCTTTTAACTATAATGACTTTTTAAATATTACATTATGGATGCCCAATGAAAAACAAAAAATACTTCACCCTAGGATTTATAAGTCTTGGTCTTGCCATCACACTTTTCTTTTCTTCGAACCTCTTTGCTAAAGATNCACAAACAAACAAAGAAAAAGAAATCTCTCGTTTACAANCTTTAGCGAAATTNACAAAGGTCATTGGTATAGTTGAAAAATANAATGTNGACAACTTAAGTATAGAAGAGTTGATGAATAAGGCNATTGAAGGNATGCTNACCAACATTGATGCTCACTCAANTTATCTGAAGAAAAAAGACTACAAAAANCTAAAAGTTCAAACAGATGGNGAATTTGGTGGACTNGGAATCACAGTTGGAGTACGAGATGGAGCGCTTACTGTTATCGCTCCAATAGAGGGAACTCCTGCTGATAAGGCCGGTCTAAAATCAAAAGACATCATCTTAAAAATTGATGATGAATCAACTATTGGTATGACCATTGATGATGCTGTATCTCTTATGCGCGGTAAGGTTGGTACGCCTATTGATTTAATGATTGTGAGGGAAGGTGAGAACAAACCATTACCTATTCATATCGTGCGTGGAATCATTTCTATTCAATCGGTATACGCTAAAACGATAGGAAAAGATGTTCTTTACGTCCGTGTTACAAGCTTTGATAAAAAAGTATCAGGAGATGTACTAAAGGTAATTAAAAAGAAAGAGCAAACAACAAAAGGCATCATTCTTGACCTTCGTAACAATCCAGGCGGCTTACTTGAGCAAGCTGTTGATTTAACAGACTTGTTTGTGAGCCAAGGCGAAATTGTTTCACAAAAAGGACGTAATGAAAGTGACAACCGTAATTANCTTGCCTCTCCTAGTACCACNATNACAGATGTTCCAATGGTTGTTCTNATAAATGGAGGAAGNGCNAGTGCNAGTGAAATTGTAAGTGGTGCTTTACAAGACCACAAACGTGCGATACTCTTAGGTGAAAAGACCTTTGGCAAAGGAAGTGTACAAATTGTAGTTCCTATTGTTGAGGGAGAAGCTGTTAAACTCACCATTGCAAGATACTACTTACCAAGTGGAAGAACGATTCAAGCTGTAGGTGTTAAACCAGATATAGAAGTGTATCCCGGAGTTGTCACAACGAGGAAAAATGAATTTGCTATTAAAGAAGCGGACTTGAAAAAACACCTTAAAGAAGAACTTAAAAAAGTTGATGGTGAGAAAAAAGAAAAAGCAGTTACTAAAGCAGATGCAAAAGCAAAAAAAGATATAATTACNCCNNANATGATGAACAAAGATATTCAACTTAAAACNGCTGTTGATATTTTAAAAGCTCTCNTAATNANAAAAGGATANNCAAGTATGCAAAAAAGAGAATTACTTTATGAAGGCAAAGCAAAAAGACTTTTTNTAACCGATGATGAAAACTTAGTNATTTCAGAATTTAAAGATGATTTAACAGCATTTAATGGCGAAAAAANATCAAGTGAGGCNGGTAAAGGTGCATTAAANAACAAAATATCTACTGANTTGTTTAAACTTTTAGAATCACGAGGAATTCAAACACACTTTGTAAAAATGTTAGATGATAATCACATGCTTCATAAAAAAGCTGATGTAATTTTAATCGAAGTAATTGTTCGAAACATTGCAACAGGTAGTCTCACTCGTAATCTTGGAATAAAAGATGGAACAGTCCTTCCATTCACTTTAGTTGAATTTGACTATAAAGATGACGACTTAGGTGATCCTAAGCTTAATGACCAACATGCCTTAATTCTTGAACTTGTTGAGCATCAAGATGAGCTTGATAAACTTCGTCGTGTGGCAAGACAAATTAATGATATTTTAAAACCTTTCTTTTTAGAAAAGGGCTTAAATCTTGTTGACTTTAAACTTGAGTTTGGAAAAGATAAAGATGGAAATATTATTTTNATTGATGAAATTTCACCTGANAATTGTCGTTTTTGGGATGTAAAAAGTGGTGAAAAAATGGATAAAGATAGATTTCGCCAAGGTCTTGGTGGCTTAAAAGTAGCATACGAAGAAGTATTAAATAGAATTTTAGGAAAATAGTTCAATGAAAGCAATAGTAAATGTATCTCTTAAAGCAGGTGTTTTGGATTCTCAGGGAAAGGCAGTNCATCACGCTCTTGACTCTCTACACTTCTCGGGTGTAAATGATGTTCGCATTGGTAAACAAATAATTTTAAAACTAGATACTGACGATAAAGCACAAGCAATGAAAGATGTAACAAAGATGTGTGAAGAACTTTTAGCAAATACCGTTATCGAAGACTACGAGATAGAATTAGTATGATGAACTTTGTCAAAGGAATTCACTTCCTTGAAAAAGGAAACAGATAATTATGAAAGTTACTATTGTACAATTTCCAGGAACAAATTGCGAGTACGATACCCAACATGCCTTTGAAGCCTTAGGTGCTCAAACTGAGATAGTATGGCATAAGTCTGAGCAGATACCAGAAGATACAAATCTACTTGTTATTGCAGGTGGTTTCTCTTATGGTGATTATCTCCGCTGTGGTGCTATCGCAAAATTTTCTCCTGTGATCAAAGCAGTAACTACTTACGCAAATAATGGTGGAAAAGTTTTAGGAATCTGTAATGGTTTTCAAGNTTTAACAGAGGCTGGATTACTCCCTGGTGCCTTAAAAAGAAATGATAACTTACACTTTATTTCTAAGTACCATAATTTAAAAGTAATCAATAACGACAATACTTTTTTAAAAGAACTGGGCAAGGGAGATCTTGTAAACATTCCTATTGCACATCATGATGGAAACTATTTTATTGACTCTCAAGGACTCAAAGAGCTCCAATCAAACAATCAAATTCTTTTAAAATACACAGATAAAGATGGTGCCCTTCAAAATCCTAATGGAAGTGTAGAGGCTATTGCTGGTATTTGTAACAAAGAAAAAAATGTTTTTGGGCTTATGCCTCACCCTGAGAGAGCAATGGAATTAATCCTTGGCTCCGATGATGGAATAAAAATGCTTCAAGGTTTTTTACAAGAGTGAAAAAACTATTTCTTCTTTTCTTCTTACTTTTCTCAAGCCTTTATGCAAATAAGGTTTTATACCTATCCTATGTAGATACGCCCCAAAGGGTGATTAAAGGTGAAGTCTTTTCTATCACTATCAAAACAATATCTACAGTTAAAAATTTTGATGAAATTAGCTATACATTTAAAAATAAAAGAGGCTTACGTTCTTTAAACTTTGTTCCATACAGAAAAAAACAAGGCAAATTTTTTCTTGAAACCTTTACATTTATTGCAACAAAAAATAATGCAAGGCTCCCTGATATAACAGCTTCACTTACTTCAAATAGACCATACGAAACAACAACATTATCTGGGAAAAAACTTAATATTATTGTACTTAACCCAAAAAAAGACTATTCAAATATTATTGCGAATTCATTAGAATTAACAGAATATAAAACAACAAGCTTTGATAGTAAACATAATATAATTGTCTTTACAGCAAGGGCAGAAAATTCAAATCTTCAGACTATTAAATTCCAAAATGTATTTAAGCAGGGTATTGAATCTATTACAAAACAAACATATACGCCGAAGGTAACCTATTTTGTTGTTATAAACAAAGATCTTGAAAAGTTTACTTTTTCGTACTTTAATCTTGTAGATAATCGTTTTGTTAAACTTAGTATTCCTATTGTTGTTGACGATGACAGTGTCACAACACAAACAGACTTAAAACCAAAAGATCAATCCAAAGAAAAACTAAAAATAACAATAGCCGCTGGATTTGCCTTTGCAATTTTTATTTTTGCTCTCTGGAGAAAAAAAATGGTTTATATCATTTTAGTTTTCATCCCAATTCTTTTTGTACTTTATTTTGCAATGCCATCGGGGGATGTTTGTATCAAAGAAGGAAGTGCAATACACTTACTTCCTGTGGATAATGGAACCATCTTTGAAACGACACAAGAGGTTTATATACTCTCAAAAGAAGGTATAGCTAAGAATTATACAAAAGTAAAATTAAAGAATGAAAAAATAGGATGGGTAAAAAATGAAGATATTTGCACACCTTAGTTGGTTCATTGCCACTCTAATTATCTTTATTGCCTTAACGCTTTCTATCTTACTGCACCCCATTTTACCNCGTCCATATGCTCGAAAAATTTCTTCATGGATTATTCGAATATGTACTTTTTTCTCNNTNGANANAAAAGGAGAAGAGGATCCAGCTGCACAAATGTATCTTATTAATCACCAAAGTGATTTAGATATTGGAATTATGGAAACAATCTCAAAAAAAGATCTCTCTTGGGTTGCAAAAAAAGAGTTGTTTGATGTTCCATTTTTTGGTTTGGCGATGAGTATGCCCGAGGATATTCCCATAGAAAGGCAAAGTAAGAATGCTCTTATTAGACTTTTAAAAGCTTCTAAGGATAGACTTAACAAAGGTCGTNTAATAACTATGTTTCCAGAAGGTACNCGTTCACGAACTTCAAGAATGTTACCTTTTAAAAGTGGTGCAAAAGTTGTCGCTGATAAGTACCAACTTAAGGTGCAGCCTATTGTTTTAATGCAAACGGTAAAATATTATGATATTAAAAACTTTTATTATAAGCCCGGAAAAATCACAGTAATATTTATGGATTCTTTTATTGCCGATAAAAATAATGAAAACTGGTTAAACGACTTACAAATAAAAATGCAAAAGGTGTACGATGATGAGCTCTCTAACAATCCTAGCCATAGGTAGTGGTGGATTTATTGGTGCTGTATTAAGAGCCTATCTTAACGGGCTCATTTCTCA
Organism: Sulfurimonas sp.; assembly: GCA_016764205.1. The sequence continues at coordinate 16,949 of JAESSH010000011.1, read as the reverse complement.
TAGAGTTCCTCATGATCTACCTTATGGCACTCTCGGTGTAAACTTAATCGGTAGCTTTCTTATGGGTGTACTTATCGCTTTTTTTATGTACTCTAGCTTTTTTTCTATGCACACAAAATCCTTTCTTTCTACTGGTCTATTAGGTGCACTTACTACCTACTCAACCTTTGCAATTGAAAGCTTCTTACTTTTAAAAGCTGGTCATATCTTTTTATCTCTATTAAATATTTCACTCAATGCTTTTGGTTCTGTGATAATGGCAGCTGGTGGATTTTATCTTGTAAAACAGATTATCAAACCTCTGCTTAAATAGTAATAATCTCATTCGCGCACCAAGACGCTAAGTCCATATCATGCGTGATGAGTAACATAGCCATCGAGTCAAGGTTATTGATGAGCATATGCATAACTTCTAATTGCAGTAAATTATCAAGGGCTGATGTTGGCTCATCTAAGAGCAGTATATCTGGTTTCATAAGTATCGCNCGNAGTATTGAAGCACGTTGCAGTTGACCACCAGAGAGTTCNTGTGGTAGTTTTAAAAGAAGTGTNTGCTCTAAGTTAATAAGCTTGAGATATTTGTCNANNTCATCTGTATTGGCTACNTCTTTTATTTGATTTANCAATGTATAACTAGGATGAAAAGAACTATAAGGGTCTTGAAANACTTGTGAAATNCTACTNGCTTCTATTGAACCAGAAGATACTTTTAAATTTTTTAAAATGAGTTCGAAGAGTGTACTTTTACCAGCACCGCTTGGTCCTACGATTGCCTTCAGTTCACCCTTATGTAAAGATAAGGAAAAATCATTAAAAAGTAGCTTATCTTTAGAGTATCCAAAAGATATTTTTTTTACTTCTAATACCTTTTGCAAACTTAACTCTTAGCTAATGCCAAATAAGACTGGGTAAGTTCTTTATAAAGTGCGTCAGGTTTAATATCTATATTTTCTTCCCAGATTCTCTTCATTACAACATTGTCTTCTTCCCCAGCCCAAACTTTTATGTAGGAGCCATCTTTATAACCATTATCTTGACGAAATTGATTTAAAATATTTTTACCAACATAGAGTCTATAAAGTGTTTCTAAATTTAAACCACTCATTACAACTAAATCGAAAAATTCTTTTATCATTACTTCGATATCTAAGCTATCTTGAGAAAGAGAGAGACGCATAAGATTTTCAACTTTTGCTATAACATTATCTTGTTTAGCAAAATCTTTACCTTGCACATCGATTGTGCTAAAACTCTCAAGCTCAAAAATATTTATGGCTACATCTTCGATACCACCTTTGAGTTCTTGTGAATAGTTTTCAATAGCAAGGGAGATAATAAAATGCCATACATCAACAACTTCAATCTGATGATTCTCCCAGTCAGGATCAGCTGTGATATCTTTCCAGTGTTTCCAAGAGAAGCTATCTATCATCTCAGCACACTCCATATAGATACATCTTTTCCAGTTAATTGCTTTACCTTTATTTGTTGTACCTTTGACCCAGTCTTCGCCATTTGTAGCATCATTGAGCTGTGCCTGAAGTTGTAACATTAAAAGTATTTTGTCCATAATAAATGCCTCTAAAATTTAATTTATTTATTCTACCTAATATGCTACTATTTCATACTTAAAAAGAGAGATTTATGAGAAGAATAAACTGTAGAAAATGTATTCATTATTTTGTTACCTGGAAACCTAAACATCCTCACGGATGCAGGGCATATGGATTCAAGTCACCCATAATTCCATCTTTAGTAGTTTTTCAAAGTAGTGGGATTGAGTGTAGTTTATTTAAAGAAAAAAATGCACCTTAGTGTTTATACATAAAGTTTTCTAATCCTTCAGAATCTTTTATTTCTTTTTTTTCTAAAAGCATCTGCGCGAGATCATCATCTTTCATAATGCTATATATCTCTCTTGGATTGTTTATATTGTAATAACTTTTCATAAAGTCTACTAATATTTCTAATCTATCTTCTTTGTTTGTATGCGTTTTAAACTCTTTATATTCTTTCCAATCTATTAATCCCACAGTTATTTCCTATATTTTTTAAATGCTTCATCAAGTCTATGAACGACTTCTAGCATTTTAGCCGAAGATACAGCAAAATTCAAGCGCATAAACCCGCTTCCTTCTCTGCCAAAACTAATGCCTGAGTTTAAACCAAGTTTTGCTTCTTGGACAAAAAACTCTTTAAGAGCCTTATTTGTTAGTTGCATTGCTCGACAGTCAAGCCACGCTAAATACGTAGCCTCAACTGGTATAATTTTTATTAAATCCGGATACTTCTCACACACTTCTACTAAACTCATAAAGTTTTTGTATAAATGCTTTTTTAAGTCTTCTAACCAAGCTTTNCCATTTTTATATGCTGACTCAAAGGCNNCATGNGANAGTGAACTACCTTGCGCAAAATGCACCTTGTCATACACNNCTTTATAAGACTTTTTAAGACTTTCATTTGGTATAGCAACACTACTCATAGCAAATCCAGCCATGTTAAATGTTTTACCAACTCCCATTGCTGTTATCGTAATATTACGAGCTTCTTCACTAAGACTTGCAAAAGGAATATGTTTATGAGAACCATACACNAAGTCAGCATGTATTTCATCAGCAAATACAAGAATCTTATGTTCTAAACAAATCTCTAAAATAGCTTCTAATTCATCTCTCCTCCATACTCTACCAACAGGATTATGTGGAGAACATAAAAGTAAAAGTTTTGTATTTTTATCTATTTTAGATTTTAAGTCTTCTNNATCAAAGGTGTAACTACCATCATCCATTTGTTGCAGAGAATTATCTAATACTTTCCTATTTGCNCTTTTTACACTGTGAAAAAAAGGTGGGTAAACGGGTGTTTGAACGATAATCTTATCCCCTNCCTCACTAAAGGCTTCAATNGCTACACTCATGCTCGCTACTACAGAATGAGAGTACAAAATATCTTTTAACTCAAGGCTAAGNCCATGNTCTTGCCTTATCCAATCTATCTGCGCTTNAAAGGCAGAATCTGGAACTTCTTCATAACCCATAACAGGATGTCCTAGTCGCTCTTTAACCGACTCTAAAACGAAACTTGGCGTATCTATATCCATATCTGCAACCCAGACAGGTATCACATCCTCAGTACTAAAAAGTTCCTTTCTTAGTGTATACTTTTCAGCATTAGTATCTTCCCGGCACGCTGATTCAACAAAAGAATATCCTACTTTTTCTTCCAAACACTAAGCTCCGAAATAGTATGCTGATACTTTCTAGCAGTTTCTTTTATAACAAAATCTACATCTTGTACATGTATNAATTCAAAGGTATCTGATAAAATACTTTTTAAGGAATCGAGTGTTTTNACATCCTGAGAATTCTCATCTTTGTATCCACCTAACCAAAACTCTTTTTTNGTTGAACTTTCTTGCCATGTATACGGAGATGTAATTACTAAAACCCCATCTTCATTTAAACGTTCATGCACAGTATCTAAAAACAATCTTGGTTGATACAGTCTATCTATAAGGTTTGTAGCCATAATTAAGTCGTAGGCATTAAAGTTTTGCTTCATATTACAAGCGTCACCTTGCCAAAATGTCACTTTAGACCTTAAGCCCTCATAACCTAATTCTTCAATACTTACACGTTTTTGTACTCTAAGTTCGCCCTCTTCTTTTGACTCAAAGGCAACATAACCATCATTTCTAAGTTTTGCTCCAACTTGAACGAATCGTGCTGAGAAATCAATTCCCTCAACGNTATCAAAAACTTTTGCTAACTCAAATGTAGCACGTCCTGTTGCACATCCTAAATCTAATGCCTTGCCTGTGTTATTTGTAAATTTTGATGCAATTNTTGCGCATTCTATTGCGAAATTTTCAACTCCAAAATGTGTGTCACCGTACTGAAATTCACAGTACTGAGAAGCAAGCTCATCAGTTTCATATATATCCATATTTTCTTCTTTATTTTGATTTGTTACTACGTATCTAAAACCAGCATGCTGGTAAAAATGTTTTCTAAAGGCATAACGAGATTTNTTCATAATAAGATTTCCAGTACTNGCCCATGATGAACCNAGAAGTAANGANTGCTTATCATCAAAGGTCGGAACTGTGAAGTCATCGTAGGCAGAATGTACTTTAAAACCATCAAANGGGTGCATATGCGTACGCGAATGCTGCCATACATTTCCAACTACATCAAACACTCCATTAAAACCATAGGTATTAACAGGAGTTGCACTTGCGTAATGAAAATTTAGATTCGCATCTTCACTTTTAACAAGTGAGTCAATCCCTCCAAANTCACAAATTGCTTCNTACTCTGCCTCACTTGGGAGNAGGTATTCTCGAGAGTCTTTTTGACTTTTATACCNACAAAAAGCTTCTGCTTCAAGTGCATTTACCTCAACTGGAAAACTCAGTGGCATCTCTATTTCACAACTCATAAGTCGATAAAAATATTTTCCATCTCTCTTGATCCAAAAAACAGGAAGCTTCATTCCAGAATCTTCTAAAAACTGTTCTCCTTCTGGCGACCAATACTCTTTTTTTAAATATCCATCTCCAAGAACAAACTCCATATATTCTTCATTAGACACTAAGTATTTTGAAGTTTGAAAGTCTTTTACACTTTCTTGCTTTGTACCATACTCATTGTCCCAACCATAATAAGAATCAGGATGCTTTTTCCCTAAGTTTATTTCACAGCTAGGAATTTTTATTAATTCATTTTGTGGTGCACTTGAATAATAATCACATGCCTTAAACTCTTCCACTTCTACTATGTCTTCTAAGGGCATTTGACGGTGAAGTACAGATGATGTTTCTAAATGTATTCTTTCATGTTCTATACCCATAAGAATGACCCACATAGGAGATTCCCAAGCTATTGGTAAAACAAGAGGTAAAGTATCTATAAGCTCTAGTACAAGTTCTTTTACACTTTGGCGGTAGGCTCGTGTTTTATCTACACTCGGCCATTTGTAATGCGAAGANTCTACATCATCCCAACTCATCTCATCCACACCTATAGCAAAAATTGATTCAAGTTCTGGATTTATACGTTCNTCTATAATTTTCATATTAAGTAGCTTGTTTACAAAAAATGTAGCAGTGTGTCCAAAATAAAATATCATAGGGTGGCGAGTCATTTCACTCTGTTGAAAAAACACTTCATCTGACCTAAGCATTTCAAACATCTTTTCATAAAGACCATGCGTATTTAAAAAATACTCTTTTATTTCTTGACGTTTGTCTGTAACACTATTTCCATCAAGTGTTACGGGGTACATACTTAATTTACTCAAAAAAATCCCTTTAATTAGTTATAATTATTATATGCAATTTTATCATAGTAACTTATTAAGTTCTGTAACAAATGTTACACATGCATTTACAACTAAGAATAGCGGAAACCTAGCCTTTCATGTTCAAGACGACCCAAAAATCGTTGAGCAAAACCATGAAGTTTTAGCAAAACAACTCGGATATAAAAAACATGCTCTCATTCATATGAAACAAATGCACTCATCGCACGTACATATTGTTAATGATGACGATAATTTCTCTCATCCAAGAGAATGTGATGCCCTTATTNCAAATAAAAAAGATACTCCCCTTATGGTTATGGTAGCAGACTGTTCTCCCATACTTTTTTTTGATTCCGTACAGGCTGTCATTGGAGTTGCTCATGCAGGAAGACAGGGTGCCTTTAAGAACATTATACNAAAGACTATTGATTCTATGNGTACTGCCTTTAATACACTTCCTCAAGATATTACNGTATCAGTAGGGGCTAGTATAGGNGTATGTTGTTATCAGGTTGGCGATGANATTTANAAAGAAGCACTTGANCTTGGGNTTGACTACGCNTTTGAGANAAANAANAATAGCTACTACCTCAACATCTCTAAGATATTATATNCTCANTTTNTAGCAGCTGGTATGAAAGAAAAAAATATTGAAATATCCAGTGAATGTACTTCCTGTCTTTGTCANANATACTACTCTTNNAGAGNCGANAAANAAACAGGAAGGTTTTGTGGTGTTATTTNCTTGTAAGCATCTAAAGTATTACTTTTTTTGCCAATTGCTCTGGTAAAATTTCTAAAGACTCTTCAACAAGCTTTGTATTTCCATGTGTTATAAACTTATCTGTATACTCAAAACTTGTAACTTGCACATCCAAAATCTTTTNNTCTGCCAAAAATTCTAAAAGNGCAGAACCAACACCNCCCATTTTNGCACTNTCTGAAAANANATACCATTTTTTATGTTTTTTAGCCATTGAGCCTAGCATCTCTTTGTCTAAAGGNTTTACAAAACGAAGATCTAAAATACTTACTTCTTCTTNNAGNAACTTCGCAGTTTCATAGGCACGACCAACACCATTTCCATATCCTATAAATAAAGTATCACTTTGTGTTGAGAGTAGAAGTTGTGACTTTGCTAAGGTAAAAGGGATAGATTCCGGTAAATCTGTTGGGATAAATGAGCCTCGAGGATAACGCAGGGAACAAGGATGTTCATACTTACTAGCAAAAGCCATAGCTTGATGAAAACTTTTTTCATCGCGAGGCGCAAAAAGTGTCATATTTGGAATTGCTCGTAAAAAAGATATATCAAAAGCACCTTGATGTGTTTCTCCATCTTCTCCTACAATTCCAGCACGATCAAGTGCAAAAACAACAGGNANATCCATAAGACAGGTGTCATGAATGAGCTGATCGTANCCACGTTGTAAAAATGTNGANTANAGTGTACAAAAAGGTTTAAATCCTTCCTTTGCTAATGCACTCATNGAAGTAACAGCATGTTGTTCAGCAATNGCTACATCCCANAATCTATTTGGATATGCNTCAATTAANCTNGTCATNCCTGTACCACTTGGCATTGCAGCCGTAGCACCCACTATNTTTTCATTCTCTTTTGCCAAATGCATAAGAGATTCTGTGTAAATTTGAGTTGCAGACTTTNCTGTAGATTTTTTGGATGAAGTTCCACTCTCCCTATCAAAAGGACTTACCCCATGCCATTTTTCTTCCTGACCTTCNGCAATCTGATAGCCNTTNCCCTTGAGNGTTTGGCAATGCACAATNACAGGTTTACCCATTCCTCTNGCGAGTTCAAGNGTGTCTATAAGNGATTTTAAATTATGNCCNTCAATGGGTCCAATGTATTCTATACCCATCTCTTCAAACATAAGTCCAGGAGTAATAAGCTTTAAACCCTCTTCAAAACGTTTTGCNAGATAATGAGCACNTTCTCCAAAATTATCTATAAANTTTTCNGTATGNTTTTTAAATTTTTGGTAAAAAGGTCCAGCCATTGCGGAACTNAGTATGCGACTTATTGCACCAATAGGTTTAGCAATACTCATCTCATTATCATTAAGAATAATAATCATAGGGTATTTTCTATCGCCAAGCTCATTAAGTGCTTCATACACCATACCAGCAGTCATGGAACCATCACCTATAACAATCACAGGAACACGCTCCCCTTGTTGCCCTTTTAAAGCGATAGCCTTTGCTGCTCCTACACCTAAGGATATTGAAGTTGAGCTATGTCCAGCTACAAAATAATCATCCTCGCTTTCACTTGGTTTTGTATATCCACATAAACCATTAAACTGTCGCAAGGTGTCAAACTCTTCCCAACGTCCAGTTACTAACTTATGTGCATACGCTTGATGTGATACATCAAAAATAAAAGGGTCTTTTTTTGAGTCAAATACTTTATGCATAGCAACTATAAGTTCTGTCGCACCCAAGGTTGAACTTAAATGTCCACCATTTTTACTTACAACGCGCAATATTTCTTCTCTAATTTGAGAACATATTATTTCTAATTCTTTTATATTTTTTTCTTTTATATTCACTTTATTCACTTAAGGCCGTTTTTTTTACTCTCTCAAATCTTTTTGATATTTGAGAATCTATATTTCCTACATCGCTCATGGCTATTACTCCACCTTCGCTCACTGCACTATCTGAAATTAATTGTATATGCTCGAGAGCTCCTACATGTTCTGAGATTACCCCATGATCCTTAGGATTAACTTTTAAAGTTATTGTAGCTGCACCTTGAAGCTCTTTAATAAGAGAATCACTAAGTTCTTGTGCAACCTTTGCCGAGTTTTGAGTAAGTTCCACTTTTATCACTTCTTTGGAAATATCCAAGGCTGCCGACACTAAATCAGACTTGATTTCTTCAAGTGTAAGCTTAAACTCTTTTGCAGTGGTTTCGAGTGTAACTACAGAAGTAGCAAACTGCTCAATCGTATTGCTTAAATCTGTTTGTGAATTTTGAGAGGCTTCAAGTTGTCCTGCTTCTAAGCCCTCGGCATATGCCGTTTCTTTATTTTTTTCTAACTCTAACTTATACTCTTCTTCTTTTGCCTCTAATTTCATTTGTAACTTAATAAAGTTAGAACTCATCTCATCCGTTTTTTTCATCAAAGATTCTATCAATGCTTCTTTAGAGCTTGTAGTCATAGAGGAACTGTCTACATCACTCTTTCTTCTTTGCGTATTATTTCTCCGCTTAGGATTATTCTCTGAGGAATAATTCTCCATAGATTCATCCTCTTCAAAAGAATTCGAATCCCAAGAGAACACTGAAAAGTTATACTTGCTTATACTATGTTCTACTAGTTTTTCTTGTTTAATTACTGATTTCATTATTACTCTATCATCTCTTCAGTTGAACCCATTTGAATGGTACCAGCTTCAGCAAGCCCGTTGACCACTTCAACAATTTTTCTCTGTGCAGTTTCCACATCTTTCATTTTCACTGCACCCAAAAATTGCATCTCTTCTTCGAATGCATCCCGAGCCCTCTCACTCATTGCTGAAAAGAATTTCTCTTTTAATTCTTCTGCTGATGATTTTAAGGCAAGCATCAACTCAGCCTTATCTACAGCTTTTAAGGTTTCTGTAACTGCATTTTTATCAAGAGTTACCATATCATCAAAGGTGAACATCATTTCTTTAATAAGCATTGCTAAGTTTTCATCAACCTGCTCTATCGTTGCAAGTGTTGATTTTGCATTTTTAGCTCCTAGTCTGTTAAAGATGTCAGCAACCGCACGTGTTCCACCAACCTCAACCTTATACGAGGCAAGTGATTCTAGTTTCGACTCAAGTACTGCAGAAACCCTTTTAATTACAGATGGAGATATATCTCCAAGCTTAGCCATACGCATCGCTACTTCACTTCGTAACTCATCTGGGAAAAACTGTAGAGTATCAGCAGCCTCAGTTGAATCCATATGTGCTAAAATAAGTGCAATAGTTTGGGGATGTTCATAGCGAATAAAATCAGACAACTGCTGTGGTTTAATCTTTGCAAGATACGCAAAATTTTGTGTATCTTGCATATTTCNAGAGAGTTTATCTAGAATTTTTTTTGCTTCTTCTGGACCTAATGTTTTATAAAGCAATTCTCTTGCATACTCCAGCCCACCAGATGTAATAAAAGCACCTGATTGAAAGATTGCATAAAACTCTTCAAGAATAGCAGTAGCAACTGCCTTTTCAACAGAACGATTTCCTGCGATATACTTGGAGACTTCTGTAATCGCATCAACACTCATAGAACTAAAAATATCAGCAGTATTATCTTCACCAAGTTGTAAAAGTAAAATAGATATTTTTTCAGCCATTCCCATTTCATCAAATATAGCTTGCTGTGATGGATTTAAATTCATAACTTACGTCCTCCCGTGAGTAGTGCTTTCTTCTGTGAGAAGCGCTTGAAGTAAAGCTGCTATATCTTCTGGAGCATCTTCTGTCATTGTTTGTACTTTTTCTAACAAGACATCGTATTTAAGTTCCTCTTCATTAAGTCCCTCTTTAACACCAAGTTGATCTTCAACTTTCTTACGCATTGCTTGAACTTTTTCAATTAAATCAATGTCTTCATCATCTTCNAGTTCTAACTGAGGTCTTTCAACATCTTCTTCTTTTGAAACCTCAAGCATTCTCGCAGAAAAAGGTGCAATAACTTTTTTGTACAAAATAAGAAGTAAAATAAGAACAAAGAAGTACTTAAATAATCCAGAAAAAGGTGCTAAATATGTTTCGCTAAAGACGAGTGCTTGAGTAACACCATCAACACCATCTTCATCATTACTTCTTTTAAATTGAAGGTTTTTTACACTAATACTATCGCCTCTATTTATATTGATACCGATAGATTGACTCACCAAAGAAGACAGCGCTTGCAAGTCTGTTTCTTCAAGTGCTTTGTATTCTAGTTCCCCAGTACTTAGACCTTGTGCATCAAGCTTATAACTGTACTTCCCATCAATAATAACAGCTGCTGTAATTCTTTTTATTCGAGCAAATTGTGATTTTGTAGTTGCAATTGTTTTTCCAATTTCATAATTTGTTGTTCCTGTATTTTTTTCATATGTTTCACTTGGAGAGCTTGCTTTTAAACCTTGGACTGGTCCAATATTACTTACTGCCCCTGGGACTCCTCCAATTTTTTCTGCACTCCCACCTTCACGCTTTTCTTCACTTATTTGCTCACTTCGAACAACGTTTTCAGGATCAAAGGTTTCAGAAGTTAAATTTTTTACTGAAAAATCATATTCTATACTTACTTGTGCTATTACTTTTTCGCTTCCACCAACAAAGGGGGATATAATCTGAATAATCTTTCTTTGTCTTTTTTTCTCTTCTTTAGTTTTATATTTTTGCTGTATTACAGATATTTCACCCATTTGCACTTGTTCATTTTCATCGCCTAAGGTTTCTCCATCTTCGTTGATAAGCATAACATTAGAAGATGTAAGTTTAGTAACTGAGGCTGAAACAAGATTTTTAATTCCTCGAATTTGTCTAGAAGAGAGTGTCATGCCCTCAACAATAACAACCATAACAGATGCACTTGGAAGTACTTCTTTTGCGACAAACAATGTTTCTTTTGGAAGCGCCAAACTAACAGAAGCCTTCTCTATTGGTGTAAGTCCATTTATCGTACGTGAAAGTTCTCCCTCTAAGGCACGAAGGTATTTAATCTTTTGATCAAAGCTCGTTGCACCAAATTCTTGTTTATCAAACAGCTCAAAGCCTACTCTTCCATTTTGTGGTATTCCTAANGATGCAATTGCNATTCTTTGTTTATAAACAACATCTTTNGGNACTTTTATAACATTGTTTGCGAGAAGTTGGTAGGGGATTTCATCTTTTTCTAATTGTTCTATTGCTNTTGCAGCATCACTNGCACTCAAGGAATCAAAAAGAATTTCATACCTATTGTTTGTACCCTTGTTTGCTGTATAAACAACCATAAATATTAAAAAAGAAACAATTCCAATAATTGCNACCGNAATAATAATACGTTGTTGTTGCGTTAACTTCGTATAGAGAATAGAAAGTTGTGAAAAGAGTACTTTAAAATCCATTTATATNCCGTTTTATATTAACTCCTCNAAGAGTTNAAAAAATTTGCTATTTTGCTCATTTGTACCTANAGTTACACGAATTGCATTCATTCCATAAGCATTTANNTTTCTTACAATNATCCCTTTTTCTAAAAGAGCNTTTGATATTTNCTCTGANCTTTGTGTATTATCNAAGACTAAAGTAACAAAATTTGTATAACTGTTTATTATATCTATTTTTTTCTTCTTTGCAAACTCTTTGTAACGATTCATCTCCTCGAAATTAAGGGAAATACTTTTATTTACAAATTCTTCATCTTCTAATGCTATGCTAGCTGCTTCAAGGGAGAGCGTTGTAACATTAAATGGTGGGCGAAGTTTATATAACTCTTTAATGATTTTTTCATCTGCTATNCCATAACCAATACGCATACCTCCCAGTCCNTAAGCCTTAGAAAAGGTTCCAAGATAAATAACATTTTCGTATTTTTTGACTATTTTCTTTGGGGATATTTTTTTAGACNCNTCCTTNGCCTGTGCATANTCCATATATGCCCCATCAATGACTACTAAGGTATTTTTATCAATTTTATTTAGAAAATCAAATAAATCATCTGATTCTATAGCGTCACCAGTTGGATTGTTAGGCGTACAAAGAAAAATAATATCTGGATTTTCTTTTTTATAAAGTGTGTANAATTCCTCTAAATCATGTTTTTGTGAAGAAGTTTTAATAATAGTTGCACCTACATGTTGTGCATATATCTGGTACATTGCAAAGGTAACACTATTTATGAGAATCTTAGAATCACTACTCGCTTTTGCATGCATTAAAAATTCTATAATCTGATCACTTCCAGAACCTATAATAATATTTGAATCTTGAAGCTCAAATTTTTTACTTAGTCCNGACTTTAATTTTGTCATAGAATCATCAGGATATAAGGCCATTTTNCNAACGATTTCTTTAACNGCCTCTTGTACCTTTNGNGAACAACCATAAGGGTTCTCATTTGAAGCTAATTTTATAATATCTTTTGGCTTTATTCCAAACTCGCGGACTACAAGCTCTATAGGTTTTCCAGCCTCATATGTTTTAATACCTTCTAATTTTTTGTTAAACTTTAACATTTAGTCTTCGCCTTTTACATAACTGCCTAGCCATGTCACTTCACTCACATGTTTTGACAATACTCTTTGGACTGCCTTATCTTCAATATGTCCAAAGAAATCTATATAAAACCAGTAACCAAAACCACTTTTATCTTTGGATGGACGTGATTCAATTTTTGAAAGGTTAATACTTTCATCTTCAAAATCTTGTAAAAAATGAACTAATGCCCCAGCTTCTCTCGCATCCTGTAGCTTGACTAAAATAGATGTTTTATCATGCTCGCTTTGAGCATTTTTAAAATCACTTAAAATAATAAAGCGCGTTAAACTGTCTTGTGCATCTTCAATGTTGTCAAATATAATTGGAACTCCATAAATTTTTGCAGCAATGTGTGAGCATATTGCCGCAGACTGAGGATCTTCTGCTGCTAGTATTGCTGCCTTTGCAGTTGATTCTACTGGAATTTGTTCAATATTTACAAAGCCGTGTTCTTGCAAAAACTCTCGACACTGACCAAAACCTTTGTCTTTTGAATATATTCTATTAATATCTTCAAGATTTTTTGCCTTACTTACAAATGCTGCATGAATCGGCATATAAAGTTCTGCAACTATTTTCATAGAACTTTTTGAAAGTAAATCAAGTGTCTCGCCAACAATACCATCTTTAGAATTTTCAATAGGAACGACACCAAATTTTGCACGACCTGCTTCGAGTGTTTTAAAAACAGAATGGATGGAATTCAGTGATATATAGTCACTCATCGCACCAAAACGACTTTCAGCTGCTTGATGCGTAAATGTTCCCTCAGGTCCTAGGTATGCTATTTTTTCTGGAAGTTCTAAATTACGTGATACTGCAAATATTTCTAAAAATATTGCTTCTATCGCCTTGTCATTTAATAAGCTATCCATTTGAGTATTTAAGGTGTTTAAACGCTCAATAATAGCCTTTTCTCTCTCAGGTCTATAAATTGCTCCTCCTGATTTACTTTTAATCTCTCCAACTCTTTGAACAACCTTCATTCTCTTATTTAAAAGTTCTAAAATTTCATTATCTAGAGAATCGATAGCTACTCTACAATCATCTAATGTTTTCATATTCTACTCTCCAATATTTCTTGCATATCTCTGTATACAAGGTCTGGTCTCAGTTCTTCTTTTAAAAATGGTACGATTTCTTCTTGCGTTTTATATTTTCCACTTGTTACAAAACTTGTTTTCATCCCAAGTTCTTTTGCTCCACTTAAGTCACCTTTCACATCATCACTAATTATTTCGACATCACTAAAAGTAACCTTTTGCGCTTGCTTTTGCAATAATCTTAATGCCTCATTATAAAAAGCATAACTAGGTTTACCTACTACTTCGTAACCTGTACTTGTAGCAAACTCAAGAAGTTTTAAAATTGCTCCAACACCTGGGTATCTTTTGTTGCCTTTAGCATAAAGAGATGTCTCATGCATACCAACAAGTGATGCACCGCAAAGTAAAAAATCTATGATTTGCGCGTACTCATCATGTGTAAAATTTTCTTTTATACCGATAAGTACACTGCTTGGATTTTTATAATCAAGAACATAACCCATAGAAACAAGTGTACTTAAAAACTCCTCAGCCCCATAGGCTGCTACCGCATTTTTAGCTAGCTTAGTTTCTAAAAGCATTAAAGGATCTAAATATTTATCAAAAGTGAAAGAGAAGCCTTGGGCTTGTAGAAAATCATAAAATTTTTTACTTGATTTTTTTGTATTGTTTGTTACTATCATAAAGGGAATTTTTTTTATATTGAGTCTGTTAATAAATTCTATCGCACCATTAATGGGCGATTTATCGCTGTCGCTTATTAAAGTTCCTTGGACATCTATGAAATACAAGCCTGTCTCCTTATCTCATATATTCTGAACAAGTCCAGATTATATTCAGTCACTAAAGCTTTGCCTTTGGCAAGATATCTCATTCTGACACCTAATCTAAGAATTCTTTTTCAAGGGCAATCAAATCATCAAAACTTTCTCTTCTTCTAATAAGTCTTGCTTTGCCGTTTTCAAGGGCCACTTCAGCACTTCTTCCACGGGTATTATAATTACTTCCCATACCAAACCCATATGCACCTGCACTGTGGACAACAACCAAGTCATTATGTGCTAANTCTGGAAGCTCATAATCTTTTGCAAAGAAATCTCCACTCTCACATACTGGTCCTACAATATCTACTTTTTGCAAGGCTGTAGTGGAATCAGTAATCGCTTCAATTTTATGATATGCATTATAAAGTGCTGGGCGAAGTAAATCATTCATTGCCCCATCAATCACTAGAAATTTTTTCTTACCATTTTGTTTTTCATATAAAACCTTTGAAACAAAATAACCAGCATTTGCTGTTAAAAATCTTCCAGGTTCACAAATGACTGTTAAGTCTAAACCCTTTAGGGTTGATAAAATAGCTTGTGCATATTCATAGGTTGGAATCAGTTTTTCATTATTGTACTTCACACCAAGTCCGCCACCAACATCAAAAAACTTTAATTCTATTTTAATGTTTTGCAGAGAACGAACTAAATCTGCAACAATCTCAGCTGATTCATAGATTGGTCTTAACTCCGTTAACTGTGAACCTATATGAAAATGAATTCCTACTGGATCTAGGTTTTGAGAGTTATTTGCTTGGATGTACATTCTTTTTGCTGTATTTAAATCCACTCCAAACTTATTGTCATGAAGACCAGTTGAAATGTAAGGATGTGTTTTTGGATCAATATTTGGATTTACACGAATACTAATTCTTGCTTTTGTTTGCAGCTGTTTTGCAATAAGTTCAACACGACCAAGCTCAGCTTCACTCTCAACATTAAGATAAAGAATGTTCTTTTGTATTGCTTCGCGAATCTCATCATCATTTTTTCCAACACCTGAAAAAATAATTTTATATGAAGGGATACCTGCTAAAAATGCACGTCGTACTTCACCAATGGAAACACAGTCTGCTCCACTTCCCATTTTTGCAAAATGCCGAACTACACTCAGGTTAGAATTTGCTTTCACTGCATAACAAAGAATAGATTTTCTTGCCTTAAAAGCATCTTTTAATTCCGTGTATTGTGCACTCATATAGTCTAGGTCATAGATATAAAGAGGAGTTTTGTACTCGCGTGTTAGTTCTTTGAAGTCGATCATAAAATTCCTAAATAATTTTTAGTCATTTTATCTAAAAAGTGCTTATGTTTTTGTTATAAACTAAAGGCTCATTCGTCCTAAGTACTTAATCTATATTTACGCCACTGTCTCAGTGCAATCAAAAATAAAATTACAACTGGCATGATAACCCCTATTTCACTTGATATTGTTTTATTGTTTGAGAGTTCTATTAATAAAAAAAACATACCCCACACTAATAAAGCGGCAAAAATAGCAGCAAAACTAAAGAGTGAAGTATTTAAAAACCTCGCACTTACAGGCACAATAAAAAAGATGATTATAATCACACAAGGAACGAAAAATGGATAAATAAAAATTTTATAAAGGGCTGACTTAATAGCACTTGTATCAACATTTTGTTTATCAAGTAATACATAAGCTTCGAGGGCATCCCCTATTGTAAAGTTCACCTTCCCCTCATAAATCTGGTCTAACATGCTAGGGCGAAAACCTTGCAAAATTCTCAAATCATTTTGTTTAAAAATATCTACTCCTGGTGAGGAGAAACTCATATCATTAGGCTTTACTAAAATATCTGCTTGGGCAATATACCAAGAATCTCCAATGTATCTTGCTTTTTTGGCAACTAAAACTTCTTTAAGAGAAGCGTCTTTAATGCTAAAAACTCGAATATCTTCAGCCTCTTTTGTAAGAGGTAAGAGTTTAGAAAAATAAACATATTTATCTTCGTAGGTAAAAAATAAATCTTTTGATGGGTTTAAATACTGAGCATGTGCTTTAATGTTTTTAGCAAACTCATCTGCACGAGAAAATTTTGGTAAGTTATGTAAACTTATAAAAATAACAATAATGGAGCTAGAGACTACAACAAAGGGTTTTAGTACATCAATTTTTGAATACCCAAGAGAATAAAAAGACACAAGAGCATTTGAGCGTATTAAAAATACCTTCGTTGTAATCATTGCAAAAATCAATGACAAGGGAACGAGCATATCAATGGCAAAAAATGATTTATATACTAAATAAATAAGTAAAATATTTGCAGAACCGGATAAGTCTTCAGCATTTCCCAAGTAGTCAAATCCTACTAAAAACATCACTAATGCGATTAAGATAATAAAAAAATATTTTAAATAATGGAGGGCAATATATTTGAATGCTAACATGAGTTTATTTTATCTGAAATTTTTTAATAGAATATTTTGAACTTGTATCTTCCATACTATTTTCAAGTAAAAACTCTACAGAATCACAGGCATTCTCTATCCATTCTTTCATATGTATATA
>JAESSH010000010.1 GCA_016764205.1 Sulfurimonas sp. | reverse complement strand
AAATTGATTGAGAGAAAAGTATTACAATGGACTACGAATTTGAAGAAGACTCCCAACCTCCATGGTTAAAAAAACAAAAAGAAGATGCATGTCTTACTGAAGAAGCCTATCTAAAAAATAAAAAAATTCTCTTAAAAGAAGGAGATCAAGTAGGGAATTTTCTTTTTGTAAAATACAACAAATATAAGAATCGTGCTACTTATAAATGCCAAGAATGTGGACGAAGCTTTACATCAAATATTTATTCTATTAAAAACAAAAAAACTTGTAAGTGGCACAAATTTCACGACAAGAAATTTAAGTAATATTTGCTATTATTAGACAAATAAAACTATAAAGATTATATGACAATGGCACTCATAGACCTACAAAATATTTCCAAACATTATTCTGCACAAAAGATTCTCACAGAAATAAACTTTCATGTTGATGCCGGTGAGCGTATTGTCATTCTCGGTAAAAATGGTAGTGGTAAGTCTACACTCATGCAAATCCTTCATGGAACACTTGAGTACGACGCTGGGCAGAGAATCACAAAAAATAATTTAGAAATAAAAATGCTAGATCAAAGACCTAATTTTAAAGATGGTCATACAGTTAGAGAAGCTGTTGAAGATGGGCTTAAAGAGTTAAATGATGCAAAAGAGAAGTATGATAAACTCTCACTTAGCTTAGCCCAAGACTTTGAAAATAAAAAACTGCTTGATGAACATGCAAAACTTTCAGCTTTCATAGAGCACCATAATGCATGGAACCTTGATGATAAGATAGAGCGTATCATTGGGCGTTTTGACCTTAAACAGCATGAAAGTAAACCTATCTCTTTACTTAGTGGTGGAGAACAACGTCGTGTTGCTCTAGCCTCTTTACTTTTGCAAAAACCAGATATTTTACTTTTAGATGAGCCTACGAATCACCTCGATGTATATATGGTTGAATTTTTAGAAGAACTTATTTTACGAGAAAAATTTACACTTGTTTTTATTTCTCACGATAGATATTTCATTGATAAAATCGCAACGAAATCTATTGAGGTTGAGGACTGTACTCTACGTACATATAGTGGTGGGTATAGTGACTATCTTACACAAAAAGCTGAGTGGATACGCACACTCCAAAAGCAGCATGATAACCTTTTAGGAGTTCTAAAGCGTGAGAACGAATGGTTTGCACGTGGTGTGCGTGCCCGTCTTAAAAGAAATGAGGGACGAAAAGAGCGTCTTATGAACTTAAGAGAAGATGCAAAAACAAACCCTGCAAAAATACGAAAAATGTCAGTAGAGCTGCAACGTGAAGCCAAACACTTTAACCGTGATAAAAGTATAAATAAACAAAAGATGCTCTTTGAAGTAGAAGACTTAGCCCTTACTCTAGGAAGTAAAGAACTGCTTAAAGACTTTACAACGAGAATCTTACAAAAAGATGTCATCGCGATAGTTGGACCAAATGGAAGTGGGAAATCTACATTACTTAAAGCATTACTAGGTCGCATGGAACCTACAAGTGGAAAAATTAAACAAGGTGAATTTTCCATAGGTTATTTTGACCAACATAGAGAGATGCTGGATGATGACAAAAATATTATGGAGACATTCTGCCCTCATGGAGGAGATAGAGTTAATGTACGCGGAAAAGATTTACATGTATATGGGTATTTAAAAAACTTTTTATTTCCTAGAGAATTTTTAGAAAAAAAAGTAGGTGTTCTTAGTGGTGGTGAAAAAAACCGTATTGCCCTTGCACTTCTTTTTACAAAAAATGTTGATATATTAATTCTAGATGAACCTACAAATGACTTAGATATTCCTACTATAAACATTCTCGAAGAGCAATTAACTAACTTTGCGGGCGCTGTAATTATTGTTAGTCATGATAGATACTTTGTAGATAAGGTTGCAAAAAAACTTTTTATATTTAAATCTGACAAAAGAATTGAAGAATCACATCAGCAGTACTCAGAGTACTTAGAGATGGAAAAAGAGTTAAAAGAACTTGCTGCTATGGAAAAAGACGCTACAAAAAGAAAAGCCCCAACAGTACTCAAAGAAAAGAGTAAAACAATAAAACTGACTTTCAAAGAAAAAATGGCACTTGAAAAGTTACCACAAGAAATAGAAGCATTAGAAGCAGAGATGCAAAAGAAAAATGAATGTCTTGCTAGTCCAAAATGTTACGAAGATATTGGACTAACAGCCCTTGCTAAAGAACTTCAGGTACTTGAAGTGCTTTATGAGCAAAAAGTAGAAGAGCTACTTGAAATCGAAGAAAAAGAAGAAACAATATTAAACTCATAATCAATGCTTAAGCCAATTCTATTTTAAAAATATTATATCCATCTTTATGCTCATACTCAAAAGTAAACTGATGTATATCTAATATTGACTTCACAATATAAAGACCAAGTCCCATACCATGAGTTTTTGAAGTTGTATTATTATGAAACGGTTTAAAGTACTCAGTTAAAGGTTTACTCAGTATTTCACCTTTTGAAATTATCAGAAGTTGCTTATCAACTTGATTTAAAACTATTTTACCATCACTTGAATATTTTAAACCATTATCAATAATATTTTTTATGGCCAAAGAAAATAAGTCTAAGTCTACATCTATCATTTGAGTGGATATATTTTGTAAAATTATATTTTCATTACTCTCAAGCATTAACATATCTATAGATTTCTTGATTATCTCATCAAGTTTATACTTATACTTATTTGGCGTATAATTATCTGAAACTACTTCTTCAATCTTGGAAAAATCATCTATTAATACATTCAACTTTTCAAATATAATAATCATCCTGTTTTTTTGTTTTTCATCATCTATCAGTTCACTTACTATACGTCCTTTAGCTATAGGAGTTTTTAGTTCATGCATAACAGTTCTTAAAAATAATTGTCTTGAATCTAATAATAAATTTGTATTTTTTATGTTCTTAATTATCAAATAATAAATAAAAATAAATAAAATAAAAACGAATACAGATAGTACATACTTAAGATTACTATGTTCATATGTATTCATATCTTTAAACATAATTTTAAAATGAGATGTATGGAAATGAAAATAGAAATCATTTTTATATTTTAATAACTCGAAGCCTTTGCCTGCCACTATTATTGTACTTGTATCTTTTAACTTTCTAGGTTCTTTTTCTAAAATGAGGTTAAATGCTCTTAGATATTCTTCTATTGCTTCGGGTGACATTCTATTTTTATGAATATTTTTCGAAATATGTGTATACTTTTGATTGAGAGATACTCTAAATTCTTTTTTTTTGTATTCTAAATAAGCGAAAAATACAGCTATAAAAAGAACCAAAGTTATTAAAAAAACAATAGATATTTTAACTATAATAGAATTTAAATTCATTGTGTTACTTTATAGCCTAATCCCCTTATGGAATGCAAATATTTAGGGTTTTTAGAATCATCATTTAACTTTACTCGTAACCTACTCATAATCACATCTAAACTCTTTGAATAACTATCACTTAAGCTCTCACAACTCTCTACAATCTGCTCTCGTGAAACGATTGCATTTTTGTTTTTGAGTAGACATATCATCACTTCATATTCAGCGTGTGTTAAATCTAAATCTTCATTTTTGAAAGAGATCTTTAAACTGTTTTTATCGTAAGAAAAGTCACTTGTAACTTGATGAGTGTTGTTCTTTTTTATACGTCTTAAAATACTTTGAATAACTGCATACATCTCTTTTGGGTCATAGGGCTTTGGAAGGTAATAGTCAGCTCCAACTTGAAGCCCCATAATCTTATCAGTAGAATCACTTCTAGCACTTGAAATAATTATAGGAATATCATACTTTCTTGATACTTCACCACACACTTCAAGACCATCCATACCGGGTAAGGTTAAATCTAAAATGAGTATGTCGTAATTATCTACACCAGCACTTAGTGCTAAGTATGGATCTTGATAGTTTGTAATTTTAATATTGTATTTTTCTAAATATTCCCCTAAAAAAAGAGAAAATTGAGGATCATCTTCAATCATCAAAATATTTATCATTAAAACTACCTCTTACATTTTATGCATAAAATGACATTCTATTATAATTGTCTGTTTTGTTTAGTATTTCACTTAATGACCCTATGAGATCTTTTTGCATTTGTTCATTTTCACTATTCGTTTCATCGGCATTATATTCGTTTAACATATTCATCACTTCACTTCTTGCATCATCTTTTAATCTTATAATCTTACTTGTATAATCTAATACTGTCTCAAATGATGAACTCTCGTCGTCATAACCTGTTCCTGTAAGTAGAGAACTCGTAGTAGCAGTTGATGCCTCTTCCTCATCACTACTTAAAAGACTCTCAAGCAAATCATAAATACTTGATATCTCTTCTTCTGAAGATGGGGGAGGTGGTGGTGGAGGTCCTCCAGTAGGTCTACTTCCAGCAGTGTTTCCACTTGCTCCTGCTAAATCTCCAATCTCTTTTGCATCAAAACCAACTGAAGAAAGAGCTGCGGCAAGCTCTTTAGAAGGCTCAATTCCAGCTTCTTTAAAAGCATCAACTATTTCTAATGCATCTTTTTTTGACAAAGAACTTGAATCATACTTAGCAAGTGTTTCTTCTATAAGCGTTTGTTGCTCTAAGGATAAAGTACTATCTCTCTTTGCATTACTTGACATATTTTGGGGTATTTGTATTGGATTTGTTACACTAACATTCATAATAAATCCTTGTTTATATTTTATATAATCTTAGAGTAATGATTTAAACCAGAGTTAAACCTAAAGTTAATGAAAGTAAATAAAGTTGTAGTTAGAACTTATCCCAAAAGTATATTCGGGATAAAAGGTTTATTATTTTTGCGCTTCTTGTAAACTATCTGCAATCAAGAATGCTAACTCTAAAGACTGGTCAGCATTTAAACGAGGGTCACAATGTGTGTGGTAACGAGAAGATAAATCTTCTTCGGTCACAGTAAAAGAACCACCAATACACTCTGTTACATTTTTACCTGTCATCTCCAAGTGAACACCACCTGCATGCGTACCCTCAGCTCTATGAATTTGAAAAAATTCTTTCATCTCTGTAAGTATAGAATCAACTGGTCGTGTTTTATAATTGTTTGATGATTTTATTGTATTGCCGTGCATCGGATCACAAGACCAAACAACTTTAAGACCTTCACTTTCAACTGCTCTAATCAGTGCTGGAAGTCCATCACCAACTTTCCCTGCACCCATACGAACAATTACATTCAAACGTCCTGCTTCATTCTCAGGATTGAGTATATTCGCAAGTTTTATTAAATCTTGGGGGTCCATAGTTNGTCCAGCTTTTACACCAATAGGATTTTTTACACCTCGTAAATACTCAACATGTGCACCATCTATCTGGCGTGTTCTATCTCCTATCCATAACATATGAGCTGATGTATCATACCAGTCACCTGAAATAGAATCTTGACGAGTAAATGCTTCTTCATAAGGAAGTAATAGTGCTTCATGGGAGGTATAAAAATCTGTTTCCCTCAGTGTTCTATATGTTTTAGAAGTAACACCACAGGCCTTCATAAATTTTAAAGACTTTTCAATCTCTTCAGATAATGCTTCATATTTTTTAGTTAATTCACCTTGGTGAGCAAAATCTAAGGTCCAGCTATGTACTTTGTTTAAATCTGCTAAACCACCCGATGCAAAGGCTCGAAGAAGATTTAATGTTGAAGACGCTTGGTTGTATGCTTTTATCATACGCTGAGGATCTGCGATTCGCGCAGATTCTGTAAACTCAGAACCATTAATAATATCTCCACGGTATGAAGGTAGTTCAATGCCATTTAAAGTCTCAAAGTCTGAAGAACGAGGCTTTGCAAATTGTCCTGCCATACGTCCAACTTTCACAACAGGCAAGCCACCAGCATATGTCATGACAACTGCCATTTGCATCATAGCCTTAAAACTATCTCTTATATTATCTGCATGGAACTCTGCAAAACTCTCAGCACAGTCACCACCTTGAAGTAAAAAAGCTTTTCCATTAGCAACATCTGCTAATTGACTCTTTAATGAACGTGCCTCACCTGCAAACACTAAAGGTGGCAAGTTTTTCAATTCTCCTAAAACTTTATCTAAAGCCTCTTTGTTTGGATAAGTTGGTTGTTGTAAAATTGGTTTCTCTCTCCAACTTGATGGAGTCCAAATACTCATACTCATAATAATAAAACCTTGTTATATAAATTTTGTGCATCATAACTCAAAATACCTAAAATACTACTTACCTAGTGTATTTATAGGGTTGTAAGCTTTGTTTTTGATTAGCTATGTATAATTACATCACACTTAACGCTTGGAGTATTAAATGACCAAAGATGATTTAAAATCTCTTGTTACTGAAATGTATGACAACTTACTCGAACATATCAACCGTCAAGAAACAGCGAGTAAAGAAGAAGTCATTGAGCACTTACGTGATGCTGTAGAAATAGTTTCAAATATCTCTGATGATAAACTAGATTCTATAGAGCATGCTAAATCTGCATTTAATAATGCCTACCAAGAGATAGCAAATAAAAGTATCTCTTCCTACCAACATACAAATGAACGCTTTGAAATGCTAGCTCGTATGCAAGAAGAAACAATTTCTTGCTGCGCTGACACTNCAATTGACATGTCTGNAATAACAGANAAATTNAATGATATACATNAGCATATGGATGAAGAAGTTNCAAANGCAAATGATATTATCTCAAAGCTTTCCTCTCAGGTTAAAACNTTAGAAAGNGATTCNAACCTNGANCCNCTTACTAANGTTTNCAATAGACGNGCTTTATCAAAATACCTTANTAATNTGTGTAAACAAAAANNTTTAAGTTCAGAGCTTCACNTACTCATACTCGACATTGATGATTTTAAANNAATAAATGATACCTATGGACATATTGCTGGAGATAAAATTCTAATTTTTGTTGCNAATATTCTTAAAAAAACGCTTCGAGACGGAGANAAAATATTTAGATANGGAGGGGAAGAATTTATTCTTCTCTTAAACCGTATAGATAGANNACATTGTAAAAAAATCGCTTCAAGANTTCTTGANCTTATTAGTAAAAACAAACTNATTTATNGAGGNGAATCNATNAGTNTCACNGTAAGTATGGGAACAACNATTTTCNTNCAAGGNGATACTTCNGATGAACTTATTGCTCGAGCTGACAAAGCACTTTATNNGGCNAAAAAAGACGGAAAAAATAGAATTTGCACGGAATTANNTGATGGAAATTAATTATTTNGACATTATCGTCTNAATCATTATNCTTTTTCTTGGACTAAAAGGTATTATCAACGGATTTTTTAAAGAATTTTTTGGTATTATTGGTATTGTCGGTGGTATTTTCGTAGCATCAAGACTTGGAGACAAGGTAGGGAATTTCCTCAATGACCTCGTCTTTAACTTTGATAATAGTTCTGCCGTGAGTTTTACAGGCTTTATTCTTGTTTTAGCACTTTTTTGGTTTCTTATGGTTGGGGTTGGCGCTGCCTTTAAACATTTAACACTTTTAAGTGGTTTAGGACCTTTTGATAAAATTTTAGGCTTTGTCTTTGGAGCAGGTAAATTTTTCTTTATTGTTGCAGTTATAGCACATGCCACATATAATATAAAAGCGCTAAAAGCGCTTATAGATGATACAAGTTTAAAGACAAGTGTTCTTTTTCCAATTCTTACGGAGACTGGTTCGTATATAATGAAGTTAGACCCAAGTGAAATATCTAAAGATATGAATAGTACATCATCATTAAAAATGAAGGCTGGTGAAATAGTAGATAAATCAACAGCAGCAATAGCTGAGAGTACACTCAAAGAGTTACAAGACTCTCTACCAAATATGGATAAATAAATGTCAAATACAATCACAGATTTTAACGATAAAACCGTAGAGTATGACCAACTACTAGATGATTTTAAGGCTCTTTTAAAAGGTAACTCTCTGAAGTTTACCATACAAAGAGAGATGATACTTGAAACTCTTTACCAATCAGATGAGCATTTAACACCAGAATCATTGCACCATCTCTTGCAAAATAATTTTCCAGAACTCAAGACTGGAATTGCAACTGTGTATAGAACACTTTCTTTGCTAGAAGATTCTCATATGGTTACTTCATTATCCTTTGGCGCACAAGGAAAAAAGTACGAACTTGGGGCTAAAGAGCATCATGATCATATGATATGTACAAAATGTGGAGATATTACTGAATTTGTAGATGAAGATATTGAAAATCGTCAAGACATAATAGCCAAAGAATTAGAGTTTGAAATACTCGACCATTCCATGCAAATTTACGGAATCTGTAAACACTGTAACAACTAAAACAATCATATTTAAGGAAAGACATTGGCTTTTGAAAACAAATTCGTTCAACAAAGAATAGAAAAAGCAAAATTACTTCGGGCTGAGGGTATTAACCCTTACTCAAACGACTCTCGTAGAAATACAACTATACAAAAGTATATGAATGTAAATTCAGATATAGCTGATAAAGAAAATAAAAGAGATGAAAAACGTCACTACATCGTTAGTGGAAGAATCAAACTTTTTAGAATCATGGGAAAAGCGAGTTTTATAAAAATAGAAGATGAAAGTGGGATGCTTCAAATATATGTTACTCGTGACAANTTAGAAGAAGGTTTTTACAATACAGTTGTGAAAAAACTTGTTGAAGTTGGAGACATTATTGAAGTATCTGGATTTCCATTTGTAACGGGTAAAGGCGAGCTTTCGCTTCATTGTTCTGAGTTTAGAATTTTAACAAAGGCGATTACACCCTTACCTGAAAAATTTCATGGAGTTACTGATAAAGAGATACGATACCGCAAAAGATATCTTGACCTCATCATGAACTCTGAAGTAAGAAAAACCTTTAAAACACGTTCAAAGATTATCTCTTTAACAAGAAGATTTTTTGAAGATAAGGGTTTCTTAGAAGTAGAAACTCCAATGATGCACCAAATCCCAGGTGGAGCAAATGCTAAGCCATTTGTNACACATCATAATGCACTNGGNATAGATAGATACCTNAGAATCGCACCAGAACTTTATTTAAAGCGTTTAATCGTTGGTGGTTTTGAAGCAGTATTTGAAATTAACCGTAATTTTAGAAATGAAGGTATGGATGCTACACATAATCCTGAATTTACTTCAATCGAATTTTACTGGGCATATAAAACCTATAAAGATTTAATTCAAATTACAAAAGAGTATTTTGCTTACCTTTTTGAACACTTAAATCTACCAATACTCTTACCTTACGATGATATGGAAGTGAATTTTGGAAACTTTACTGAGATTCCACTCATAGAATCATTAACAAAAATTGGTGGCGTTCCNGCTNNNTCTTGTATCAGTATCGAATCCATTACAGCCTATTTAAAATCTAAAAATATTTCTGTCAAACCAGGAATGAATCTTGGTCAGCTTCAGGGTGAACTTTTTGATGAATTTGTTGAAAAAAAATTAATTGANCCTACTTTTATTACGGATTATCCCGTTGAAATTTCTCCACTTGCTCGTAGAAATGATGAAGACCCAGCTATTACAGAAAGGTTTGAGCTTTTCATTGCTGGACGTGAGATAGCAAATGCATTCTCAGAGCTTAATGACCCACTTGACCAATACGAAAGATTTAAAGCTCAGGTTGATGCAAAAAATGCGGGTGATGATGAAGCACATGAAATGGATGAAGACTTCATTGATGCNCTCAGNTATGGTATGGCCCCAACAGCTGGTCAAGGNATAGGAATAGATAGGCTTGTAATGCTCCTTACNAATGAGCANTCNATNCGTGATGTACTTCTTTTCCCAGCNATGAAACCTATTCATAATGAAGCACGAATAAACGAAGAAGAATAANTTGTCTATTCTTATCAACGAAAAAGCTNTCGTGACNAANCATACTCTTAATTTTACTAAGACTATACGAGATGATGTCATATTTCTTGCCAANGGCAAAGCTTTAGTGNNTGAGNATANTNTTGGCTTTGCTGAAATTATGCGAGTAATATAGTGCTAGTCCACATTTGCTGTAGTGTNGATTCACACTTTTTTTTAGAAAAACTCCAAGTTGATTACCCAGAAGAAAAGCTTACTGGCTTCTTTTATGATCCTAATATTCATCCTTACTCAGAATACCAACTTCGGCTTCTTGATGTACAACGTTCTTGTAAAAAACTTGGNATTGAAGTNCTTGAAGGTGAGTACGATTANGANAANTGGCTCCAAGCAGTTNNTGGACTTGAAAATGAACCTGAAAAAGGTGCAAGNTGCGAAGTTTGTTTTGATAAACGNTTTGATGTTAGTGCAANAAAAGCCTTAGANTTAGGTGAAAAAAAGATAACTACCACTCTNCTNGTAAGTCCACTAAAGTCTCAAGAACAACTCAAACGTGTTGGTGATGCCTTTTATGAAAAACATGGAGTAGAGTTTATTGCTGTTGATTACCGCTCTAATGGTGGGTCACAAGACCAGAGTAGAGTCACAAAAGAGGAGCAACTGTATCGTCAAGATTATTGTGGTTGTATCTTCGGTCTCANGATGCAAAGAGATCAGCAAAACAAACTTATGGATGAAATGTTTTCGCCTATTTCAAANCTAANCTTNCCTGCATCNATTGAAGAAAGACTCTCAATGTATAAACAAAGAATNNANCTNGAAGANACAAANATAAAATACAAAATNATTAANCAAAAGTTTTTAAATTATAGGCAACTNAGCTTCCAGCTTATCCAAGGNAAAAAAGAACTNTTAACTGCTTATGCNCTTTCATANTCNACNCTTCCNCGAAAAAAAGCACAAGGGAAAATAGAATTTTCNATTGACAATCNNCATTANCTNAATCGTGAAGAGATTAAGTTTATCACACTTAAAAGCTTTAATGAAATCGCCAAAACAGACTATAACACTGTTGAAAATCTCATCTACAATCCTTTAACTTTTAAAAAAGAATTAAACATACGAAAATTTCTTCTTGACTCTGATTATGATTTAACACCTATTATCGTCATAGAGGAAATCATTACTTCTAAACTTACAATTAAATTGAATGCAAAAACTTACGAAGACGTAAGAGAAAAACTAATCATTTTATAATATACTTTAGGGTAAAATAACCAAAATTACTTACAAGGCCGCATTTATGACTATGAATGTTATGGAAATTCAAGAAATCATTCCTCACCGTTATCCCTTTTTACTTTTAGACCGTGTTACTGATATTGCTCAAAATAAATTATTAGTTGCTTATAAAAATGTNACTATNGGNGATAATATNTTCCAAGGTCACTTTCCNGGTCACCCAATTTATCCAGGTGTTATGATTCTAGAAGGAATGGCNCANGCTGGTGGTATCTTAGCTTTTAAAAGTATGAATATGACAAAAGAGGAAGCAGCAAANAAAGTNGTGTACTTNATGAGCATTGATAAAGCAAAATTTCGCTCTCCNGTTACNCCNGGNGATAAACTAGAATATAGAATTTCTGTTATNAAACAAAAAGGTGCTATTTGGGTACTTAGGGGTGAAGCTTTTGTAGATGATAAACTCGTTTCAGAAGCTGANCTTAAAGCAATGATTGTAGATAAGTAAGGTCANGTTTTGAGCTCTAACATATCTACACAAGCCATAATCGAAGACGGTGCCATTATAGGCGAAAATGTGACAATAGCTCCATTTTGCTTTATATCAAAAAACACAAAAATAGGTGATGGAACAACAATAGCACACAACACTTGCATTTACGGGAAAACGACTATAGGCAAAAATAATAAGATCTTTTCTCACGCTGTTATTGGTTCTATTCCTCAAGATTTAAAATTTAACGGAGAAGATGTTGAACTCATTATTGGCGACAACAATACTATTCGAGAATTTACACTTTTTAATCCTGGAACAAAAGGTGGTGGTGGGAAGACCATAATAGGTAGCCATAACCTTTTTATGGCGTATGTCCACTTAGGGCATGATGTCATCATAGGAAACCATTGTATCTTAGCAAATGCCGCTACCTTAGCTGGTCATGTTGAGCTTGGGGATTACGTAGTTATAGGTGGTATGACTCCTATACACCAGTTTATTCATATTGGTGATTATGCTATGGTTGGCGGAGCTTCTGCACTTGCGCAAGATGTACCTCCATTTTGTATGGCTGAGGGTAATCGTGCAAACTTAAGAGGTCTTAATCTTACAGGCTTACGACGTCATCTGGGTAAAGAAGATATCAATGCTTTAAAATCTGCTTATAGAGAGCTTTTTGAATCAGGACAACCTCTTAAAGATACTGCGAATAAAATTTTAGAAGAAACTACAAACCATTATGTAAATGATTTATGTGATTTTGTTCTTAAAACAAAACGAGGAATTCCATTTGAGCGAAAAAAAACAAATGTATAACGATAAAGGAATATTAAATGACAACAAGAAACTGTAGTTTCTGTGATGCAACAGAAAGTGAAATAAATCCATTAATTGCAGGTAATGGTGTGTATATTTGTAANAACTGTGTAACTTCGGCTTATAAAATTATGTTTGGTGATGAGNTAAATANTCTNACTGGTGATAANAACCAAGANCTACTCGATGCNGTAACAGAACTTATGACACCAAAGGAACTCAANAACTTTTTAAGTGAGTATATTATTGGTCAAGAAAGAGCAAGAAAANTATTAAGCGTTGCTGTNTACAATCATTATAAAAGAATATTCAAAAATGCTAATGTTCTGGAGGATGATACGGAAATAGCAAAATCTAATGTTCTTTTAATCGGACCAACTGGTTCAGGGAAAACATTGATGGCACAAACAATTGCANGAATACTAAATGTTCCTATTGCCATCGCAGATGCAACAAGTCTTACAGAAGCTGGTTATGTTGGCGAGGATGTTGAAAATATTTTAACNAANCTNCTNCAAGCTGCNGATGGAGATATAGCACGNGCTGAGCAAGGAATCGTATTTATTGATGAGGTAGATAAAATTTCTCGNATGAGTGAAAACCGTTCTATTACACGNGATGTTTCTGGAGAAGGTGTACAACAAGCACTTTTAAAAATTATAGAAGGTGCNCANGTAAACATTCCNCCNAAAGGTGGAAGAAAACATCCAAACCAAGAATTTATAACCATNGATACAACTGGNATTTTATTTATCTGTGGTGGTGCATTTGATGGTCTTACTGAAATNCTCAAAANAAAACAAGGCGAAAATATTTTAGGTTTTAATCAAGANAAGAAAACAAAANATGAGCAAAANACAACATACGANATGGTTGAACCAGACGACTTAATNTCGTATGGATTAATTCCAGAACTTGTTGGTCGNCTNCCNATTATTGCTTCTTTAAATGAAATNACTGAAGAAGATATGGTACGCATACTAACTGAACCAAAAAATTCTCTTGTTAAACAGTATAAAAAACTATTTTCNATTGATGAAGTTGAGCTTAACTTTGAAGATGANGCTCTTGCAGCTATTGCAGCTAANGCAATAAAAAGAAAAACTGGNGCACGTGGNTTACGTGCAATNTTNGAAGAAAANATGATAGATATTATGTATGAACTTCCAGAATACAATGGTTATGAAGTTCTTATNACCAAAGAAGTAATTGAAAATGGAGAAAATCCAGTGTACATCAAAAAACAAACAAAAATCACAGCATAAGGTACAAGAATGATATTTAATAAAATAATAGGACTTTTTTCAAATGATCTCTCAATAGACTTAGGAACTGCTAATACAATTGTAATTGCTAAGGGGAGAGGAATTATTATTAACGAACCTTCTGTTGTGGCTGTAAAGACAGAAAAATACGGACAGCAAAGAGTTTTAGCTGTTGGGCAAGAGGCTAAGGATATGGTTGGAAAAACACCAGGTAATATTAAAGCTATTCGCCCAATGCGAGATGGTGTTATCGCCGACTTTGATATGACTGAAAAAATGATTCGAAAGTTTATTGAAAAAGCACATGGTCGTTCTTCTTTAATTAGTCCTAGGATTATTATTTGTGTACCCTATGGTCTTACTCAGGTTGAAAGAAAGGCTGTAAGGGAATCAGCTTTAAGTGCAGGAGCAAGAGAGGTTTTTCTTATAGAAGAGCCTATGGCAGCTGCAATTGGAGCAGGAATAGATATCCGTCAACCTCAAGGAAACCTCGTTGTTGATATTGGTGGTGGTACCACCGAGATTGGTGTTGTTTCATTAGGTGGACTTGTTATCTCAAAATCTATTCGTACAGCTGGTGACAAAATCGATGCTTCTATTGTCAACTATATAAGAAAAAAATACAATTTACTTATTGGTGAAAGAGTAGCTGAAGAGATTAAAATCAATATTGGTACAGCTGTTACTCTTGATAAAGAACTTACGATGATTGTATATGGACGTGATCAGGTTGAGGGGCTTCTTAGTTCAGTTGAGCTTACTTCTGAAGATGCAAGAGAAGCTATGAAAGGCCCTCTTCGTGAAGTTGCAGAAGCCTTACGTGATGTACTAGAAAAAATGCCACCAGACTTAGCTGGAGATATTGTAAANCACGGTATTATCTTAACNGGAGGAGGNGCTTTAATTCGTCAACTTGATAAATANTTATCAGACATTGTAAAAATNCCTGTTTATGTTGCTGATGAGCCTCTCCTTGCTGTCGCACGAGGAACTGGTCGTGCACTTGAAGAGATAGACTTACTTCAAGAACTTTTCGACAATGAATAAAGAGCTTTTTAGCCTTTTATTCATATTTTTATCCCTCCTTATAGGGGCACTCTACTATACCGATACAGTTCAAACACCCTTTATAAAATCTCTTAATTATCTCAAAATTAGCTACCACAAAAGCGTAAAATTTACACAAAATAATATAAATAAGCATTTTGCACAGGCACAAACCATTAGTGAATTAAGTGAAAAATTACAAAATTATGAAAATAATCACTTAGTTATGCAACAACTCGCTTCTGAAATCAATGACCTCTTCTCTGAAAATAAATCACAATTTAAATCACACCCTCGTGCGCAACTTGTTCGCGTCATTTCCTATGAAAAGTTTGAAAACTTCAACCGACTTTGGATAGATATCGATGATTATAACGCGTCTAAAATATATGGTTTAGTGTATCAAGAAATGGTTGCTGGTATTATCATCCAAAAGAACAACCGTCCCTTAGCNATTCTNAATAAGGACATTAAATGTACCTATGCTGTGCAAGTTGGATCCTTCCAAGCCCCTGGAATAGCACTAGGAAATAATAATGAAAATATCATTATAAAATATATTCCAGCATGGCTTGAGGTTAAAAATGGTGATGAAGTAACTACTTCAGGACTTGATGACATCTTTTTTAAAGGTTTGAAGGTAGGTAANGTTCTNTCTGTNACAAAATCACATGGATTTCAAACCGCGATTGTCAAACCCTATTACACCTCAAATGACCCAAGTTATTTTCATATGATAAGGACTCAAAAATGAAACTTTTACTACTATTTTTACTTCNAAATATAACACTCTTTNCTAATGATTCAAAACGAGAANTTCGTATTGGTGCAGGTGCTTTTATTCAAACGCAACCTTATATAAATGTAGATGCTAAAGTCACTCCTTCTCCTGTGATTTTTTTTGATAATGAACTCTTTTATATTAGATGGTCTCGAGCTGGAATTTATTTTCTTGGTAATAAAACAGATGATTTTTCTTGGGCATTTTCATTAACACTTCAGCCAAGAATATATGGATACGATTCATCAGATATACAAGGAATGAGCAAAAGAGAAGAGACTTGGGAGGGTGGGTTAGCCTTCAGTGCTTCAAAAGACTCTAGNTATNTTGAAGTTATGCTAGTTCATGACNTACTNAANAAGCACGACTCTTGGATTTTAAAAACAGAACTAGGATANGACTTNAANCTTGNTGACTTTTCAATATACCCTAGTNTAATANTCGTTTATCAATCANAANAGTTTCTTAATTATTACTACGGTGTTACAAANACTGANGCNCNAANAAGAGCTGAAGTAGCNTATNNNCCAAGNGCTGGNTTTCAACTTGGAGTTCAAACATTTATAGAGTANCCTNTNANTANCNAGCTCTCAGCACTTNTNAANNTAAGAGCNGATAGGCTTCCNTCATCAGCTNNCANAAGTANTATTGTANAAGACAAATATATTTTCTCAGGATTGGCTTCTCTTATTTATAAATTCACGTATTAAATCATCAAGTCTTAAGTGCCTTTTGCCTATAATAATAAAATTTATTTTTACATAANGATTAAAGGTAAGCAATGCCAAAACGCATCGACATTCACACGATTTTACTTATTGGTTCAGGTCCTATTATTATTGGTCAAGCTTGTGAGTTTGATTACTCTGGAACACAGGCTGTTAAAACCTTAAAAGACCTAGGCTATCGTGTTGTTCTTATTAATTCTAATCCAGCAACAATTATGACTGATCCTGAATTTGCAGATAGAACGTATATTGAGCCTATAAAAGAAGATGTAATTGCTAAAATTATTAAAGAAGAAAAAGTTGATGCTATTTTACCAACGATGGGTGGGCAAACTGCTCTCAATGTTGCAACATCAATGTATGAAAAAGGAATGCTNNAAGGCATAGAATTNTTAGGAGCAACACCAGAAGCAATTCATAAGGGTGAAGACCGACAAGCATTCAAAGAGGCTATGATTAAAATTGGTATGGATTTACCATTTTCTATGTATGCCCACAACATGGATGAAGCCTTAGAGGCTGCAAAGAAANTAGGTTTTCCAATCATCATTCGTGCTTCATTTACCCTCGCTGGTGGTGGTTCGGGAGTTGCATATAATATGGATGAGTTTAAAAAACTCTCAGCTCGTGGTTTAGATGAAAGTCCTGTAACAGAAATTCTTATTGAAGAATCCCTTCTTGGTTGGAAAGAGTATGAGATGGAAGTTATTCGNGACAAGGCNGATAACTGCATCATNATCTGTTCGATTGAAAANTTNGATCCAATGGGTGTNCATACTGGNGATTCNATCACAATAGCACCTGCNCTCACACTTACAGACAAAGAATACCAAAGAATGCGTACAGCNTCATTTGATATTTTAAGAGAAGTTGGTGTTGACACNGGNGGGAGTAACGTACAATTTTCAATTGATCCNAAATCAGGAAGAATGATTGTCATTGAGATGAATCCTCGTGTGTCTCGTTCATCCGCACTTGCATCTAAGGCTACTGGTTATCCTATTGCTAAGGTTGCAACACTTTTGGCTGTAGGCTTTACTCTTGATGAAATCAGCAATGACATTACAGGTACACCTGCCTCATTTGAACCTGTCATTGATTACATTGTAACAAAAATTCCACGTTTTACCTTTGAAAAATTTCCTGAAGCNGAAAATACNTTNAGTACNAGTATGAAGTCCGTTGGCGAGGTTATGGCAATTGGTCGTACCTTTAAAGAATCTCTTCAAAAAGCACTTTGTTCTCTTGAAACAGGGCTTTGTGGACTTGATGAAATGCAAGGGGAAACTGATTTTATAAAACATGAAATTCGTCGTCCAAATGCAGATAGAATTCTTTATATTGCAGAAGGATTTCGTCGTGGAATGAGTATAAACGAAATGTTTGAAACTTGTAAGGTTGACCATTGGTTTCTTTATCAAATAGAGGAAATACTAGCCTCTGAAAGTTCTGTTACAGATAAGGTTTTATTTGATGAAGAGCTCATGAGAAACTTAAAAGTTGATGGTTTTTCTGATAAAAGAATTGCGCAACTCATCTTAAAAAATTCAAATCACTCCGTGAGTGAAGATGAAGTATATACGGCAAGAAAAAGTTTAGGTGTATCATTCGAATATAACGAAGTGGATACATGTTCAGCTGAATTTTCTGCATTAACACCCTATCTTTACTCTACAACAAATATTACAAAACTCCCAAATCTAAAAAACCGTGTAAGCGAGAAAAGAAAAATTCTTATTTTAGGTGGTGGTCCAAATCGAATTGGGCAAGGTATTGAGTTTGATTACTGTTGTGTTCATGCGGCTTTTGCCCTAAAAGAAATGGACATTGAGTGTATTATGTACAACTGTAATCCCGAAACTGTTTCTACAGATTATGATACCTCTGATGTTCTGTATTTTGAACCTATTGATTTTGAACATGTCCGAGAAGTGATTGAACATGAACAACCTGATGGAATTATCGTTCACTTTGGTGGTCAAACGCCACTCAAACTTGCAGATGCGCTTACAAAAATCGGTGCGAATATTATTGGTACTAGCTCTGCTGTAATCGACCTTGCAGAAGACAGAGAACTCTTTAGTAATTTTGTAATTAAACATGGACTAAAACAACCTCAAAATGGTTTGGCGCGTAAAAAAGAAGAAGCTGCTCCTATAGCTGAAAGACTTGGTTTTCCTGTTCTTGTTCGACCATCATTTGTTCTCGGTGGGCGTGGTATGAAAATCGTTTATTCTCAGGAAGAACTTGAGCAATACATGGGACTTGCCATTTCTGTGTCAAATAAAGCACCTGTTCTTATAGACAAGTTTTTAGATCAGGCAATAGAGCTTGATGTAGATTGTATCTCTGATGGTAACGATGTATATATTGGCTCAGTTATGCAACATATTGAAGAGGCTGGTATTCACTCCGGAGACTCTGCCTGTTCACTTCCCCCTGTTAATCTAAGGGATGAAATGATAGAAAAAGTTGAGCAACAAACAAAAACTATTGCCCTTGGTCTTGGTGTTATTGGACTTATGAATGTTCAATACGCAATTTATCAAGATGAGATTTATTTGATTGAGGTGAACCCAAGAGCCTCACGTACTGTTCCCTTTGTCTCTAAGGCTACTGGAATGCCTTTAGCAAAGGTTGCAACACGAGTTATGGTTGGAGAAACNTTAAGAAGNTCNCTTGCNTTTTACGATAAGTATAATATNGTCCAAGANGTAAACGCTCTTTTAAAACCTCGNCTTAAAGGNCANGTTTCAGTNAAAGAAGCTGTATTTCCTTTCCATAAACTCTATGGTGCNGACCTCGTTCTTTCTCCTGANATGAAATCAACAGGTGANGTNATGGGTATAAGCTCAAACTTTGGTGTCAGTTTTGCAAAGGCTCAGTTATCGGCTGGAAATAAAATACCAACTGGGGGAACATGCTTTCTTTCATTTGTAGATACAGATAAACAACATGCTCCTGAGATTGCACGAGGATTAATCAAACATGGTTTTAAACTCGTTGCTACAAAAGGTACACGCGCTTGCCTAGAAAAAGAGGGAATTATATGCGAAAGAGTTCTCAAAATCTCTGAGGGTCGTCCAAATATTGAAGATAGTATGAAAAATGATGAAATCGCAATGGCAATCAATACTTCTGATAACAATACATCTAAAAAAGATGCAACNGTNATTCGNCAAGAAGTTNTNAANAGAAATATTCCNTACTTNACNACNNTNAGTGCTGCAAGAGCTTTAATCTTAGCACTTGATGAAATGAAAAATGATTCATGGTCCAATCCAAAAGCCCTTCAAGACTTTCTAGTATAAGCAAGGCTGTTATACTAACACAAACCGACACTACTGTCGGTTTTGTATCACAAAATGAGGCTAAGCTACTTCAAATAAAATCAAGAGAATCCAACAAACCGTTTTTAAAAGTTTATACAAGTTATAAAGCACTTCTAAAATCTCCAAAAAGAATTCCAAAAAAATACAAAAATTTCATTAGGCGTTCTAAAACAACAAGTTTTATAGTCAAAGGTGAAGCATTTAGGG
>JAESSH010000009.1 GCA_016764205.1 Sulfurimonas sp. | reverse complement strand
GCTTCTGCAATTTCTATAGCTCCGTGAAGTATAGTAGAGAGTATTTTTCTAATTCGTAAGGTATTTAGAGAACCTTCTTTGATGGACTCAAAGGTAATATCTTTTATAACTTCTTGAATAGAGTCGTTGATTTCGGTATCTTTTTCTAAGGCAGTGATAATAGCTGATTCCACCATCTCATCTAAGAGGTCGTACAGGTCAATAGTTTGAAGTTTAATCTGATGGAGTTTAGACAAAGCTTCTTCATCTGTAGTGTTTAGTTGTGATTCAATAGAGTCAAATATTTTGTATTTTGCTTCTTGTAAATCATGTGATTTTTTGTCAAGCTTTCTTTCTATTTGTTCTTTTTTTGCAAGTAAGGACTCTACTTCATCATGAAGTACCTTTGTTTCCATTTCTAAAATACTAGTACTTAATGTTTGCATTTCGTTAAGCGTTAATCTATCAAGGTCTACATTCCATTCTTTGGAGATATGCTTGATTATATCTATAATTCTTAAGTCAGTAGTTTTTAGTTTTGTGTTGTAGGAAGTTTTTAAATCTCTTTGAAGTTGTTCTAAGTGCATAGTTTTCCTTTATAATACCATTTTGATATTTTGATGTTTTTTTAAAGCTTCGTAGATGAAGTTTCTTTCATCTTCATTCTGTACAATCAAGCTAAGATTCATGCTCATATATTTCCCAGTTTTACTTTTGTTTGAGTCTTGTAAATCATGTTCTTTTTGTAAAATCACATCATAAATGGCTTCTTCAATGGCTTCTTTTTCATATCCTATGAGCTTATAAGACCAAGAACAAGGATAGATTAGCTCTAGTTTATCTTTTTTATCGTTTATAATCTCCATTTTTGCCTCCTGTCTTTTCTTCAAGCTGTACATTCTTTATAAGCATACTTTTATCGATTGCTTTAACCATATCGTAAATAGTTAATAAGCCGATGCTTGTTCCAGTTAAGGCTTCCATCTCGACGCCAGTTTGTCCTGTGAGTTTTACGGTAAGGGTTAATTTAAAACCTGGTAGATCTGCTAACTCTTCAATATCACAGTTAATCCCACTAAGATTTAATGGATGACACATAGGAATCAAATCGCTTGTCTTTTTAGCAGCCATAATAGCAGCGATTACGGCAGTTTGAAGTACAGGACCTTTTTTTGTTTTCTCGTTTACTACTGCGGTATATGCCTCTTGACTCATTTGTATGATTCCACTTGCCCTTGCTTTTCTTGTTGTTGTCTCTTTAGTAGATACATCAACCATCTTTGGTCTTTGGTTTTCATCTAAATGGGTTAAATTCATAGCTGCTCTTTTTTAGGATGATTATTTTTCTCTTAGTATTATAGCAAAGTGGTGTTAAACAAGTGTTAGCGCTTTGGCATAGTCCTGAGGATTATTGAGATTTAGAAAAGTAGTATCATCTTTAAAATCAATATAGTTTATTTTAGATTTTTTTAGTAAGAACTCTAATTTATGATTATTTGTATCTTGCATTTTTAAAAATTCTTTTTCTAATGAACGATGGTAAACTCCACATAAGGGCTGGATGCCATCAGGTGTTCTTGCCACAGTAGCATCGACAGAGTTTATATCATTAAATACCAATGCTTGGATGACTTCTTGGCTAATAAACGGAGTATCAACACTTATACAAAAAAAAGAATCTTCTCTTAAAAACTGAAAGCTTGCAATAAACCCCGTTGTTGGGGCAAAAGTATTATTAGTAATAGAATCTATAATAAAGCTAGCATCAAAATTAAACTTACTAAAGTCTTTACAAGAAATATAAACATGTGTGAAAATTTTTTTTAATCGTTGGAGTTGAAATTCTGTAAGTGTAGAGAAATTTGAAAATGGGAGAAGAGNCTTGTCCTCTCCCATCCGAGAGCTTTTTCCACCTGCGAAAATNACGCAGGGGATAGTAATCATTTAGTCTTTAATTAGCTCTGCTTCAATTCTTCTATTTTGAGCACGACCTTCTTTTGTATCATTTGAAGCNACAGGGNTTGCTTCCCCNTCTCCAGATGNACGAAGTTTGTCAGCANTAACACCNTTTTCTACAAGGAGGTCTTTAACAGCATTTGCTCTACTTTGAGAAAGTTGTAGATTATAATCTTCACTTCCCAGGTTATTTGTATGACCAATAATATTCGCGCTATATGCAGGAAAGTTGTTTAAGAATTCTGCAAAAGCTTCTATGTTTGCATTAGATGCTGCATCTACGTCATAAGAATTATGCTCAAATGTAAGATGAAGGTTAATAATTATTGGACATCCCTCTGCATTAACAGCTGAACCTGATGGAGATGTTGGACATTTATCCATAGAGTTTAAAACACCATCGTTATCATCATCACCATCAACAGGTTCAGGAGCAAGCGCAACAGGTTCTGGAGTAGGTTCTGGAGCAACAGGTTGTGCTTTTTCTCCGAATGAATAGTTAAGTCCAGCAAGTACTGCTAAATTACTATCTCCCCAGTTTCCACCAGCAGAGTTATCATTGTATTTAAGCATATAAAGTGCTTCGAGTTTAAGTGCAAGTGCTTCTGTAAAAGGAATCTTTACACCAGCCCCAGTAGTAACAAATGCTCCATCGCTATTGTTGGTTACTTGTCTACTCATCGTTTCATAACCAACACCAGCTTTTGCAAATGGAGTGATTCCGCTCTCAGCAAATTCATATACACCATTTAATGCAAATCGAGTTATATTTGTTTTATTTGCTGAAGTTGTATCGCCAGCAGGAAGGTTTTCACTTTTGACTCCACCTGAGTGTAGGATTGAAAGTTCTGGTTTAATAGCAGAATCAAAACCATTGTATTGTGCCTCAAGCCCAACTAAAACATCATTGTCAAGATTTAAATTGCCTTCAGCAATATTATACCCTATAAGGGGAGTGATTTCATAGTTGTAGTCTGTAGCAAATGCGAGTGTTCCTACTAAAGCAGGGATAAGAAGTAATTTCTTCATTGGAGTCCTTTTTATTTTAAGTTGAGATTATAGCTAATAATCGTGAGTTAATCGTGAGTTATCTCATATTTTATCTCGGATCTGTTATATATCCAGTAATAGCGGAGATTGCTGCAACAGCAGAGTTTGCTAAGTAAACCTTAGAACTTCTACTTCCCATACGACCTATAAAATTACGGTTTGTTGTAGATATTGCAACTTCCTCATCACCTAAAACACCCATGTAACCACCTAAGCAAGCACCACAGGTTGGATTAGAAACAACACCACCAGCATCAATGATTATGTCCATATACCCTAGTCTATACGCTTCTTTAAGAATTTTTTGTGTACCTGGGGTTACGATGAGACGAACATCTTCATGTACTCGTTTACCTTCGAGAATCTTTGCAGCAGTTTTTAAATCACTCAAACGCCCATTTGTACAACTTCCAATGAAGGCTTGATCTATCTTAATCTTGTCTTTGACTGCCTGAGAAACTGGATGACCATTCGAGGGTAAGAATGGATAAGCAATAACAGGTTCAAGTGCCGCGACATCAATATCTAAAACCATAGAGTAGATAGCATCATCATCAGAATAATGAATGCGAGGCTCTCTTACTAAGTTTTTATCACTTAAAAATTCTTTTGTTACTTCATCATAGGCAACGATTCCACTTTTTGCACCAGCTTCTATAGCCATATTACACATAGAAAATCTATCATCCATTGTGAGGTGTGCTATTGTACTCCCTGTAAACTCTAAGGTTTTATATAAGGCACCATCAACCCCGATAAGGCGAATAATTTCTAAGATAATATCTTTTCCGGTTGTATGAAGCTTAGGTTTACCACTAAGGTTTACCTTAATAGACTCNGGAACTTTAAACCANTTNCCNCCACTAATCATTGCAAANGCAAGGTCTGTTGAACCCATACCNGTTGAAAAAGCNGCTAAGGCACCATGTGTNCANGTATGACTATCNGCACCAATNATNACATCNCCNGGAACTATNAGACCTTTTTCTGGAAGAAGGGCATGCTCAATTCCCATGTCTTTTTCATCAAAAAAGTTTTTCATTTTATGTTTTTTTGCAAATTCACGAGAAATCTTTGCTTGGTTCGCTGAAGCAATATCTTTAGCTGGAATAAAATGGTCAAGAACAATAGAAAAGCCATCAGGATTAGCAAGCTTGGTAGCTCCACTTAAGTTAAAAGCAGAGATTGAGATAGGAGTTGTAATATCATTTCCAATTACCATATCAATGTCACAGCGAATGATTTCACCTGCAAAAACATCACGACCAATATGTTCTGAGAAGATTTTTTCTGTTATTGTTTGTGCCATCTTGTAACCTTTAAATGTATAATTAATTTGAGAATTATAGCATTTAAAAGGTTAAAGGAAGGTTTTATGGAGTGTACTTTAATGCTTTTTTAGTAAACTCAGTTGAGCAAAAAAACATTGCAATAAAGAGAGGATTAATCTTCACATTATAATTGTCAATTATGTCAAAAACTTTAAAATTAAAACCTTCTCCATCATTTGGATTTTGAGGGCTTACAACAAATTCTAGAGGGGCTAATGTTTTAACAGTATTAAGGACTAGCTTTCTTTTTTTAGCATTTTCATGATTTAAAATATTGAAATCTGGATTTTCTGAGCTTTTATGACTTATTAAAATCTCTGATAAAACATCTAGTTTATCTTTAAAAACCACCTTGTTCCATTTTATAATTGTATTATTGGAACTCACTTGTTTTTCTCTACAAGTAAGGGCATTCGGCTTTTTTGCCTTGATTGATTCAATGAGTGCAAGTAAAAAGTTAGTACCCCCAATGTTGTGCGCTGCTTTTTTCATGAAGAGATGAATGAGCGCTTTTGTATCTTCATTTTGTTGGTTAAAATTACACATAAAATATTATTTTCCTTTTGTCTTGAAAGACTGTTTTAGCATTATACAGAATTTAGAGATATTTATGTTTCTTAAATGAAATGTAGTCTTAGATTCTCTTAAGCATATCATAATGACAAAGCTATTATTATGTCAAAAGTAAAAGAAGACAAAAATAGTCTGATTTAAGAATAATGATATTTATTATCTGTACAAAGGTTAAACATGCAAGTATATTTAGACAATAATGCTACTACAATGACAGATCCATTAGTTGTTGAGGCTATGATGCCGTATTTTAGTGAGCAATATGGAAACCCAAATTCATTACATAAGTTTGGAACTGCACCACATCCAGCAATAAGCAAGGCTATAGACCAAGTTTATGCTGGATTAAATGCAAATGATAAAGATGATATCATCTTTACTTCATGTGCTACAGAGTCAAATAACTGGGTTTTAAAATCAGTATATTTAGACCATATAGTAAATGGTAAGAAAAACCATATAATAACAACAGAGGTAGAACACCCTTCTATCCTTTCTACATGCAAGTGGTTAGAAGAAGACTGTAATGTAAAAGTAACATACCTGCCAGTAAATGAGCAAGGTGTTGTTGAACTTCATACAGTAAGAAGTTTTATTACTGAAAAAACTGCACTTGTTTCTATCATGTGGGCATCAAATGAAACAGGTATGATTAATCCAATTGCTGAGATTGGTCAGATTTGTAAAGAAGAAGGTGTACTCTTTCATTCTGATGGTGTGCAAGCTATTGGTAAAATTCCAGTAGACTTACAAGAGATACACGTAGACTTTGTTTCTTTTTCGGCACATAAATTTCATGGACCTAAGGGTATAGGAGGACTATTTATTAAAAATAGCCAAGCACTTTCTCCTCTACTTCATGGTGGTGAGCATATGGGTGGTCGCCGTTCAGGAACTCTCAATGTACCTTTTATTGTAGGTATGGGAAAAGCTTTTGAACTTGCAACTACAAATATGCAAGAAACAATGAAGAGCATTCGTACTAAACGTGATAGACTTGAAGATGCTATCTTAGAGCTAAGTGACACTTTTGTTGTTGGCGATAGAGATAACCGCACACCAAATACCATCCTCATATCTATTAAGGGTGTTGAGGGTGAAGGAATGCTCTGGGACTTAAATAATGGTCAAATCGGAGCATCAACTGGTTCAGCATGTGCCTCGGCAGATCTTGAAGCAAAC
Organism: Sulfurimonas sp.; assembly: GCA_016764205.1. Next base: position 1,114 of record JAESSH010000009.1, on the reverse strand, counting down.
ACAGTAATGCTCGCTATTGGAGCAGATAATGAGCTCGCACACACAGGGATTCGTTTAAGTCTTTCGAGATTTACAACAGATGGTGAAGTTGATTATGCAATCGCACACTTTAAAGATGCAGTAGGAAGACTACGAGCAATTTCAAGTTCGTTTGCAAAACAAGGACCAACAAAAGGTGGAGAAGTGATAGAGTCTGAACTTCTCTTTCACTAAAACTAAATTTAATTAAAGGATAATATTATGGCAAAAGCAGATATATTAGGGGATTCTTTATGGGATGCTTATTCAAATAAAGTAACAACATTAATGAATAACCCTCAACATCAAGGTGAATTATTTGAGAACGAAGTAGAAGAACGTGGTAACAAACTTATTGTTGCTGATTTCGGTGCAGAATCTTGTGGTGATGCAGTACGACTTTATTGGGAGATTGATCCTAAGAATGACAAAATTGTAAATTCTAAATTCAAATCTTTTGGTTGTGGTACAGCTATAGCATCTTCAGATGTTATGACGGACTTATGTATTGATAAAACAGTACAAGAAGCTGTAAAAATTACAAATATCGATGTTGAATTAGCACTTCGTGATGATCCAGATACACCAGCTGTTCCACCACAAAAAATGCACTGTTCAGTAATGGCATACGATGTTATTAAAAAAGCGGCAGGACTTTACTTAGGTGTAGACTCTGAAAGTTTTGAAGAAGAAGTTATTGTATGTGAATGTGCGCGTGTAAGTATGGGTACTCTTGTTGAGGTTATTAAGTTAAATGACCTTAAAACAGTTGAAGAGATTACAGACTATACAAAAGCTGGTGGTTTTTGTAAGTCTTGTATCAAACCTGGTGGACATGAGGCTATGGATGTTTACTTAGTAGATATTTTAGTAGATACTAGAAAAGAGATGGATGAAGATAAAATGAAAGCTGCTGCTGACGCAAGTGAAGCTGGAATTGCTAACTTTGAAACAATGACGTTAGTGCAACAAATCCATGCAGTTGATTCAATTATTGATGAGAGTGTTCGTCAAGTTCTTATTATGGATGGTGGAGATATGGAAATTGTTAACATCAAAGAAGAAGATGAAAATATTAACATTTATATTCGTTATT
>JAESSH010000008.1 GCA_016764205.1 Sulfurimonas sp. | reverse complement strand
CCATTGTGCAATATTCCTCACTGCTGCCTCCCGTAGGAGTCTGGTCCGTGTCTCAGTACCAGTGTGGCGGATCATCCTCTCAAACCCGCTACCCGTCATTGCCTTGGTAGTCTCTTACACTACCAACTAGCTGATGGGATATAGACCGATCTCTTAGCGAAAAACTTTCCCAACTCTCATTATAAAGAGAAGGAGTATCTAGTATTAATCATCGTTTCCAATGGCTATCCCAGACTAAGAGGCACGTTATCTATATATTACTCACCCGTGCGCCACTAATCCAAAGAGCAAGCTCTTCTTCATCGTTCGACTTGCATGTGTTAAGCACGCCGCCAGCGTTCATTCTGAGCCAGGATCAAACTCTCCATAATTGTTAGTCATTATATCTCCTTGAAAAGGAACAAGTCCCTTCTCAATTCCTACTCACTAAAGCTACGAAGCAAGCTTCGAGAATTAATGAAAGTGAAATACAACTCCCTCATCATGTAAAGAACACATAAATGTGCATTACTGATCTTTCTGCCCAAGAATTAAAATTCATTGGCTTTGTTTTTACTCGTACTACCATCTGCTTAAAGATTATAGTCAGAGCTTCTAATATTAATTAAAATATTAAAGTATAGTTATCTATACTATTTAGGGAACTTANATAATTNCTTATCTAAGAATTCAAATAGAATAGACGGTTGTTGTTTTTTATTAGTTATTTCTAAGTAATATTATTCCAACTGTATAGTTAGTACTATCAGTCTATTACTTGCTTAGTTTTCAATGATCTCAAACATTCCTAGTTTCCCCGTTCTACCGAAGGCTTCCGAGTCTTAAACTTTAAGTCCCTGTGTTTGTGGATGGGAATTATAGGAGATTTAATACGCATTGTCAATACTTTTTGTAAAGAATTTATAAATATGTAAAATCATGTTTATATTATCATCAAGTCAAGCTATTTATCGAGCTATATATGTCTCTATACCTTATGGTTGTTACTATATATTAACCCACTTTCATATATAATATGCCTATAAAACATATAAAAGGAATAATAATGGGACTATATGATCGTGACTATGCAAGAGAAAATTCTTTTTCATATGACAATGCTTCAAAAAGTGAAACACAAATAATATCTTTCGTTAAAGAAACATACAAACTTTTCGCGGCATCGATGATGGCAGGTGCAGTTGGCGCTTATGTTGGTGTTCCAATGGCAGCAACAATTCATGCTTACTTTTGGCCACTCTTCGCTTTAGAAATTGGTTTACTAATAGGTTTACATTTTGTAAAACATAAACCAGGGATAAACTTAATCGTTATGTTTGGCTTTGTATTTATGACAGGCTTAATGCTAGCACCACTTTTAGCACGTACGCTTGGAATGAGTGGCGGTGCTACTATAATAGGAAATGCTTTTGCTATGACATCTGTTGTTTTTGGTGCTATGAGTTTTTATGCAATCAAAACAACTAAAGACTTTACGAGCTATGGTAAGCCATTAATGATTGCACTTTTAGTAATCATCGGTTTTTCAATTATTAATATCTTTCTTGGTAATCCAATGATCCATGTTATTATCTCCGGAGCTGTTGTTGTTTTGTTTAGTATTTTAATAATATACGATACACAGAACATTATGCGTGGTGCTTATGAAACGCCTATTGACGGTGCAATAGCACTTTATTTAGATTTTTTAAATATTTTTACTGCCTTACTTCAACTTTTCGGAATCTTTGGTAGAGATGACTAAAGACGTTTTATCCCCTCTTTGAGGTGATAAAAATAACTTCAAACTCTAGATACTTTAAAGGATATTCCTTCATTAATCTTTTTGTTTGTTTGTAACTCAGTACTTTACGACCACCACTTACACCACTTTTTTTTATATACCGAAATATTTCTCTTACTGAATCAAACTCTAATTTATACTGCATAAGCTCAATCTTTGCATCAAAATACTTATTAGATAGTTTTTCTATACTCTTTGCATCTTCTAAAATAGAATCTAGTTTAGCTGTTTTGTTTAAGGTAAAGAAAGTTCCAGCTGTGAAAATTGCAAGAGAAACAGGGGCCTTTAAAACCTTAATATTTTTAAAAACACTTTCAATGTCCTCCGCCCACTGTAATGCAGAAGAAGAAAAGATATGTTCAAACTGATATGAGGCGAGATTTGTAAAAAGTTTGTTATCGTTAAAATTACCATGTATGCATTCAATAGAACCAGACTTAGGATGTAAATCTAACATACCTTGGGCAAAATCAACTCCCACAAACTCCGTGTACTTCCAATCTATTGCCTTAAGCAAAGATCCACTCCCACAACCTAAATCAAGAATCTTTTTTGGATGGCTTTGAAGTTGTGAAAGGAGTTTTGCAATAACCTTCTCTTGAATTATATTGTACTTGCTATAGTCTTTTGCATACCTAGAAAACTCAGAACTTATTGTCATTTTTTGTTAATAAAAAGAGAAAGGATAAATATACTTAAAATACTGAGTACTATTGTTGCCCCAGAAGGTAATGAAAAATAAAAGGAAAGGAGCATCCCGCAAATAACACTCATAACTGCAAAAACAAGTGATAAAAGAACAGTGTGCTTAAATCCAACTCGAAACTGTAAGGCGGCTACTGTAGGAATGACCATTAAGGCACCAATAAGTAAGGTTCCTATGATTCTAATAGAGAGAGCAATAATAATTGCGACTATTGTCACAAGAAGATAATTTAAAATTTTAACCTTGATACCACTTGTTTGTGCTACTTCTTCATCATAAGCAATAAAGTAAAATTCTTTTGCAAAAACTAACAAGAGCGTTAATGCAAAAATACCAAAAATAAATATNACTCTAATATCTTCNTCACTTACAGAGAGNATAGAACCAAAAAGATAAGAAAAGAGNGAGCTGTTAAATGCACCTCCAAGNGAAACAATAACAACTGCTATGGCGAGTGANCCTGAGAGTAAAATAGCCAAAATAGCATCTGANTATAAAGAAAAGGCACTCCGTAAATACTCAATGAGCCAAGCCGCGAGTACAGATACTATTACCGCTATCCATAAAGGATTATATTCAGCAACTAAACCAATAGCAACACCTACTAATGCTGTGTGTGCAAGAGTTTCACTTATCATTGAGTATCTCTTCAGTACAACAAAGGTTCCGCTTACAGAAGCGAGAATTGCTATAAATAAACCTGCGACAAAGGCTCTTTGCATAAATTCATATTCAAATACTTCAAACATGTTAATGCTCGTGCTTATGATTATGTACTAANTGTGCTGGCATACCATAAAGTTCACTCATNTCTTGGCAAGAAAGCGCTTCTTTAGGGTTGTTGCATATAGTNNCTTTTTGATTTATCGTAAAGAGCCTCCCAATATCGTCGGCAATCACACCAATATCGTGTGTAATAAATACGATTGTAATTTTTTCTTGTGTATTTAATTTCCTTAGTAGTGTATAAAAGTTTTTCTGTGAAACTATGTCTACACCCGTATTTGGCTCATCTAAAATTAATATCTCCGGATTTGAGGCAAGAGCACGCGCTATCATTACACGTTGACGTTGTCCGCCAGAAAGTGTCCCAACCATCCTTGTTTTTAAATCAAGTATGTCCATCTTACTCATTGCGTCATGTACAGCTTCTTGATCTTCTTTGCTCTCTGTCGAGAAAAAGTTTCTTTTGGATACTCTTCCCATTTTCACAATATCTAAGGCAGTTGCTGGGAAGTTTTGATCAGCATGCGAAGCATGTTGTGGAACAAACCCTATCTTATTCCATTCTTTAAAATTTTTAATTTTTTTCCCAAAGAGTTTAATATTCCCACTACTTGGTTTCTCGAGACCCAGGAGCATTCTTATAAGCGTAGTTTTTCCACCACCATTTGGACCAATAATAGCGACATACTCTGCATGAAAAATTTCTAAAGATATATCAGAAAGTATTTTTTGCCCTCGTACTTGAAAGTTTAAGTTTTTCACATCAAAAATAGGAGTTATAAAATTTATTGACAAAGAAGCGCCCCTCGAAGTTTATTTAAATTTTGTAACATAATATCTTCATAGCTACTATTCATTCTCACATCATCCCTTGTAACATTTTCTAAGGTGTGTAAGCTATCTATACCTACATTTAGTTGCTTTGCTAGTCCTTGCATAGATTTACTACTAGAGAAGTCTTCAAAAAAGATTACTGGTACCTTATGTTTATGTATCGTATCCATAATTCTAATCATATCCTTTGGAGAAGGCTGTGAATCAGGGGATAAACCCTTAAGTGAACTTACATTAAAGTTATATTTGCCTGAGAGATACGAGAAGGCATTATGATTAGTGATTATAGTATTAAGCGCGCACTCCCCTAATCCTTTCACATAGGAGGAGTCGATTTTCTCTAAAGTTTTTATATACTTATCTCTATTTCTAAGATAAAGAGATTTATATTTTGGCTCAAGAGAAATAAATTCATAGGTCATAATATCAACTGCTCTTTTCATATTTTCAATATCAAGCCAAAAATGAGGATCAAGCCCTGAATGTGAAGAGCCGTGCTGGTGGTGATGAGCTTCGTCTTCATGCTCTTTTTCATCTAAGTGTTCTAATTGAATATAATCTGCAATACTAACTCGTTTATTTTTAGCCTTTACTAGTCCTAACCATGATTCAAGTCCAGCCCCATTTAAAAAAAGTAAATCACTTCTCTCGACCTTTGCCATAATCTTTGGCGTTGGTTCAAAGGAGTGAATATCTACNCCNCTTGGTATAATCTTAACAAGTTCAAAAGTATCTTCCGTAATATGACTTGCTANNTCATACAAAATAAANGTACTCAGGGTAACTATCTTCTTCTCATTNANACTNTCTTTNTTATCTTTTTGNNAAATAAAAAAGAGTGNAAGNAATNAAATAATCCCANTNAAANCNATNNTATATTTGTANTTTTTTNTCATNNATGCCTATATATATAAAATTTATTTTTTGAAATTATATCTTAATCTAACTTTTTTTTAGATATAATTCGCCACTTTTATATTTAGGAATTTATTTATGACAACTGATTTTTTACTTATCGTACAAATAGTATTAGTAGTTTTTATCGTTATCGCTGTGCTATTACAAAAAAGTTCGAGTATTGGTCTTGGGGCATATAGTGGTTCAAACGATTCAGTGTTTGGAGCCAAAGGTCCAAATAGCTTTTTAGCGAAGGCAACTTTCTTTATTGGTTTTTTATTCATCGTAAATACTATCGCTCTAGGGTATTTATATTCTCAAGTAAATCAGGCATCTGTTGTTGACAGTCTCGTAGAAGATACAACTATGCTTGCTCCTAAAGTCGCTGAAGCACCACTTCAAACAAGTGTAAAAACAGCTCTAGACACAAATACTCCTGTAAAATAACATCTTTTTCATAGTTGCCCTCGGCAACTATCTTTTATACTCCCCACAAATACTTTTACTCCCTCTTAAAATTTTCTTGCTACAATTACATACTTTATTCAAGGAAAAAACTAATGCTAAATGAAATAGATACTACATGTGAAGCAAAAATGCAAGCAAGCATAGAGCATATGCGAAGAGACTTTAAAACACTTCGAACAGGCAAGGTCACTACCTCTGTTTTAGATAATGTTAAAGTGGACTACTATGGAACACCAACTCCTCTCGATCAAGTTGGTTCTGTAATTGCTGTAGATGCAACGACCATTGTAGTAAACCTTTGGGAAAAAAATCTTTTAGCAGATGTTGAAAGTGCTATTTCTGCAGCAAATATTGGAGCAACTCCAAACAACGACGGAGANCAAATTAAACTTTTCTTTGCTGCAATGACAGTTGAGCAACGCACAGCATCAGTAAAACAAATGAAAGGCATGGGTGAAAATGCTAAAGTTTCTCTAAGAAATGATAGAAAACATTCAAATGACCAAATCAAAAAACTTGAGAAAGATAAAGAAATAACTACCGATGAATCAAAAGCAGCCCAAGATTCTATCCAAAAAATAACTGACAAATATTCAACTACTATCGAGAAAATTTTAAGAGATAAAGAAATAGAGATCCTCAAAGTTTAATACGCTAAAGGAGCTAGCCCCTTTAGCTACGTTAACACTAAGTTCTCCTCAGCGGAGAGCTCTCGCACCTAGGTGCTCTTAAAAATTAAATTTAGGAATTATTTTATGGATATTAAAAAAATATATACGGATGCAGATGCTCTCTTAGAAGGTCATTTTAAATTAAGCTCTGGTAATCATTCACAATTCTACCTTCANTCTGCTAAAGTTTTAGAAGACCCAAAAACTGCAAAGCTTTTAGCTGANGCATTAGCTANCCAAATTAAAGAAAGTGGTTTAAAAATCGATACGGTTTGTGCCCCTGCACTTGGTGGGCTTATTGCCGGATTTGCNCTTGCTACTGCACTTGANGTACGNTTTATCTTTGCTGAGAGAGTTGANGGTNTTATGACTATTCGCCGTGGNTTTGAAGTAANTAAAGATGAAAAAGTTTTAATGTGTGAAGATATTATTACTACTGGTGGTTCAGCTATGGAAGCTGCACATGCTGTAGAATCATTAGGCGGACAAATTGTTGGTGCCGCGGCCTTGGCTAATCGTGGGTTTTGTAAACGCGAAAATAGCGAGACCGAGAGAAAAGAAAACTGTAAACTTCCTCAAGATATTGTGTTTTTTGCACTAGCTGATTTCACATTTGAGATGTATCAGCCAGAATCATGTCCTCTTTGTAAAAATGGAAGCCAAGCAATAAAACCAGGTTCAAGAGGAAACTAAGTATACTTTAATTCACAGGCACTCATTCTCTCAACAAGAACACGTGCAACTTCAAGTTTTCCATCTACTACTACGCTTATATTCAAGTCTGCTAATTTCTCTTTTTCCTCGAGAGAAACGACTTTAACAATAAGGCTAACATTTTTTGTGTGCCTTAACACTCCCTCACAAATAAGCCTTTTTTTATTGATATTATCTAAGGTCACAATCACTGAGGATGCTTTTTCTACGCGTAGAGCATCTAAAATAGATGCCTTAGAAGCATCTCCAAGGTACGCTTCTATATTATTGTTTAAGGCTTCTTGGACTTGTTTACTCGAATTATCTATAACAACATAAGAAATGCCAAGTTCATCAAGGTGACGTGTTACAAACTTCCCAACAACACTATACCCACAAACAATTACATGATCTTCTTTTTCTTGTAGTTGTGTTATCTCTTTACACTCTGTTATCTCTTTAGAAAAGAACGTAACAATTTTTTCTACTCTCATAATGAAAAATGGTGTTACCATCATTGAGAAGATAACAATCAAGACTAAGAACTGTGACAACTCAGGGTCTAGTAATCCTCCCATTCCAGCAATAGCAAAGATTACAAAAGAAAACTCTCCAACCTGAGAAAGAGCCAGTGCTGTTTTTAATGAGGAGTTGTGCGTTGATGTGATTCTCAGTAAAGCATACATAATCAAACTTTTAAGTACAGTAACCGCAATAAATATCCCTACAATAGTACCTACATTATCTATAAATATTTCAAGATTAACTTTCATACCAACAACTACAAAAAATGTTCCCAGTAGTAAGTCTTTAAAAGGGGCAATATCTGCTTCTACCTTGTGATGGTATTTTGTTTCAGCGATAATCATTCCCGCCACAAAAGCTCCCAGAGAATAAGTGAACCCCATAAAATGCGCAAACATTGAAGCACTTACAACTATAAATAAAACAGATCCCATAAAAAGTTCTTCCACTTCAGAAATAGCAGAAAAATGTAGCATCCATGTCATTAAACGTTTTCCAACAACAAATAAAAGACCAATAACAATAATCGCACTTAGTAAGGTATCACTAAGAATAGTGAATAAGCTTTCGTCTCCCTCTGTTGTTAAAAACCCGATGAGAATTAAAATAGGAATCACTGCAATATCTTGGAAAATCAAAATTCCTGTTGCTTTTTGACCATAAGGAGTATAAATCTCTTTTGAAGTCTTTAAATAACTAAGAACAACTGCCGTTGAAGAAAGAGCAAAGGCTAAAGAGATGATGAGTGCTGTCTTCACGCCTACATCAAAGCTATAGTATGTAATCAAATAAACTATAATTGCCGTAAAAGAAACTTGCATAAAACCATTTACAAAAATTTCTTTTTTCATTGAACCCATTTTTGCCAATGAAATTTCAAGTCCAATAGTAAACATTAAAAATACAATCCCAAATTCACCCATGAGTTCTAAAATATGTGATTCATTAAGGTGTCTCAAATCAAAGGCATATACAATTATCGTACCTGTTAAAATATATCCAATGATTTGAGATACGCCAATCTTTTTTAAAAATATATTTAAAATTATGGATATACCTAGAGCGCTAGTCACGTATAAAATCATATTATCCATAAGTTCTCTTTTGTTTTATTTTAAAGACATTATAGCAGTATTTATTTAGCCCCAAGGGCTATACAGACTTTAAGTGACTTTAGATTATAATCGAAATATTAATTATATATGGAGCACTCTCAATGACTAAATACATTTTTGTTACCGGTGGAGTTTTATCTTCCCTTGGCAAAGGGATAACAGCCGCTAGTATTGGTACCTTACTAAAGCACGCAGGTAAAAAAGTAGGAATGCTTAAAATCGATCCATATATCAACGTAGACCCTGGAACAATGTCCCCTTTAGAGCATGGAGAAGTTTTTGTTACAAAAGATGGCGCTGAAACTGACCTTGATATTGGGAATTATGAAAGATTTCTTGATAGCTCCTACCTTAAGTCATCCAACTTTACTACAGGACAGGTATACTCTTCTGTAATCGAGAGAGAGCGTGCTGGTGGCTACTTAGGGCAAACGATTCAGGTTGTTCCTCATATCGTGGGTGAAATTGTAAGCAGAATCAAACAAGCCGGGGAAGAACACGAAATTCTCGTAGTTGAACTTGGGGGAACAGTTGGGGATATTGAAGGTCTTCCTTTTATGGAAGCTATTCGCCAAATGAAACATGATGATGAAGTTGCTGGAACATTTTTTGTTCATGTAACCCTCATTCCATACATTAAAGCTGCAGGTGAATTAAAATCTAAGCCTACACAGCACTCAGTTCAAGAACTTCGTCGTATTGGGATTACGCCACAAATGATCATTGCCAGAAGCGAGAATCCTCTCCCAAAAACATTTAAGAAAAAGCTTGCTATGAGCTGCGATGTACCTTCTGATTGCGTAATAGAAGCACTTGATGCTAAAACAATTTACGATATTCCTATGACCTTCTTGCGACAAAATATTTTAACTCCTATAGCAAAAAGTTTAGACCTTGAAGAACTTAACCCCGATATGCAAGCCTGGGATATTCTCGTTAAAAAAATAGTACAACCAAAAGATAAAGTTGTCATTGGTCTTGTTGGAAAGTATCTTGAACTCAAAGAGGCATATAAGTCCTTGACAGAGTCTCTCATACATTGTGGAGCACACTTAGATACACGGGTTGAAATTAACTGGATAGACTCTGAGGAGCTTGAAGAGAGAGGGGCNGAGGAACANCTAAGAGACTGNGACTCTGTTCTTGTTGCTGGNGGTTTTGGTAGCCGTGGAATCGAAGGTAAGATTCTAGCAATCGAATATGCNCGCGTNAACAAGATTCCTTATCTNGGAATTTGTCTTGGAATGCAGCTNGCACTTATTGAATACGCTAGAAATGTTCTCGGGCTTACNGGAGCAAATTCTATAGAGTTCGATGANGATACNNANGACCCNNTCATTTACCTCATCGACAATTTTCTCGATCAGTCTGGAGGAAAGCAACTTCGAACACATAAGTCGCCAATGGGCGGAACACTTCGTCTTGGAGAGTACCCATGCGATACAAAAAGTGGTTCTCTCCTGTGTAAAGCATACAATGGCGAAAAAACGATTTTCGAAAGACATCGTCACCGTTATGAGGCAAATCCAACATACAGAAAAAAACTAGAGAAAGCTGGGATGATAGTAACGGGAGAGTCAGATGGACTTATTGAAACTGTAGAAATCAAGGACCATCCTTGGTTCTTAGGTGTACAGTTTCATCCAGAGTTCACTTCACGGCTTCAAACTCCAAACCCAGCCATCTTGGCCTTCGTTAGAGCCTCTTTGAGTACTGAGTAAGAAGTTAGGAATAACTATATTATTACTTACTAAAGTACAGTCATTTTCAATAGCTATACTTGCTATCATTAAATCCATATCCGCAATTATTTTACCACTCTTTTTTAACCTTACTTATTCTTGAAATGTATAAATCATCCATTGGAATTTGAGAAAGTTTTATATGGCTTGTAATTCTTTTCTAAGTAAAGCATTGATGAGCGTTTGGTAAGGTACTTTTTTCTCACTTGCTAATTTTTTGAAAAACAAAACAATATCATTATCTAATCTTAGTGAGACAGGTATCTTTTTTGGTTCGTAAAACCTACCTCTAACGCCATCTGTAAAGTCATACTCATCTTTTATCTCATACTCATCAAATTTTTCTCTTTGTCTAATGTTGCTCACGGGGTACTCCTTGAGGGTATAAAATATCCTTTCTTTTTGATTTGCTTTTCGTGCGCTTATTATTCTAATTATTTCTTCGCCATGTTCATCGAAGAACATGTTTGCAACAACTAATATATTATCTTTAGTTGTTATGCCTAATGTTATCCACCTTTCTTCAAAGTACTCAAAGCGATGGTCTAACTTTGAAATATGCATAGGGTCTAAAAAAACTTCTCTGGCTTCATTAAAACTAATTTGATGTTTTTCAACATTTAAGTTGTTTTTTTCATCACTCCATTCAAATTTCAAAATAATGCCTTTTATTCATATACTTTAATTATAGCAAATTTGTATTTACATTGTCAATATATTAACCNTTGTTAAAGCTAGTCTGAGTCTTGAGTCGAAAATTATAACTTATAATTCAGCTATAATATCAGGATACTATCATAAAGGCTGAATTATGCAAGCGCTTAACTATACATCTGCTAGAAATAACCTCAAAGCTCTCATAGACAACGTATGTGATAACAATGAAGAAGTTATTATAACAACTAAAAACAATAAGACTGTAGTAATAATTTCGCTCGATGAATACAATCAAACGCATGCAAAATTAAAAANAGACGTAGAACAATCGATTCTTGAAATAGAAAAAAATGATTTTTTAGACATCGATAAGGCCTTTGGATTAGCAAAAAAATCTTACCATGACTAAAATAGTTTTCTCGAAAACTGCTACAAAAAACTTAATTATTCAAGCGAAATACATTTATGAGCAAACAAAAAATACGGAAATTGCTGATAGGTATTTAGACAAAATGAAAACTTTCATTATTGCAATGCTNNCNAGCTTTCCAAAATCTGGAAGACCCACAGAAGATATAGCCCCAGACACAAGAAGGTTAGTTTATCAAGGCTTTTCAATCATCTATAGACTCACAGCGAATCGAGCAGAAATATTAACTATTTATAAAGACAATCAAGTGAAGCTTCCTTAGTTTTTATATGCGTTCGCTCACGTACTCCCATGCTTTACTTGGGAGTTTATACATTTATTTGTCTTGTTAAATTGTATATGCGCTCCTATATAGAGCATGGGAAAGAGTAGAATTTTATAGCTTATAAGACTCTAATAATTCTTTATATTTGATAGGAATTTTATTTAGATGTCTAAATCCTTTATTCTCAATAGCCTGTTTATAAATTGGTATTTTATTTAATAATTCATCGTGTGGATATAAGTAAACTTCATTATCTTCTATAAAACACATATAAATATTTTTATTCATATATTTTTCATCAAAATAAAGCCTAGCTTTTAATTGAACTTTTAAAGTTGTAGTGCCATCTATATGAATTCCTATAAAATCTGCTCCTTTCCAGTCATTATTAAGCCACATAGTTGTAAAACCATAATCTGCAAGTACTGAGGAAACCTTTTGAAAATTATACATCTCTTTTGCTTTTAAATTAAGTTCATCATAGCTTATTTTTTTGAATTGCAATTTATATTCCCTTATCATCTAATTATTTATTCAAAAACATTATATGCAAAACCACACAGTATGTCAAAATAATAATTTACCTCGATATATATACAATTTAAGTATAATTTCTTATCATGCAAAAACAAACAAATATAAATACTAATCTACTAAACAAACATGCTCTTTACGAGTTACTTTCTTCAAGGTTCTCTGCCGATGAAAAAAAACTCTCTGATATTCCTAATCCCTCCAAGCTTCAAGATTCTACTAAGGCGGCTAAACGGATTGCGGATGCCATACGAAACAATGAACGCATAACTCTTGTTGGTGACTACGATGTTGATGGTGTGAGTTCTACTGCTATTGTTGTTGATTTTTTTAGACAAATTCCTTATCCTCTTGAGGCCATTATTCCTAATCGTTTTACAGATGGCTATGGCGTATCTCCAAATGTTTTAAAGCGCATCGAAGCAGATGTTGTTTTTACAGTTGACAATGGAATCACAGCTGTAGCTGCCGGAGAGGTTTGTAAAGAAAAAGGAATTGACCTCATCATCACTGATCATCATACGCCTGGGGATATTTTACCTGATGTCTATGCCATAGTTGACCCTAAACTAGAGTCGTGCACCTACCCTTTTAAAGAAATATGTGGGGCACAGGTTGCATGGTTCTTTATGGGGCTAATTAAAAAAGAGTTAGGTCTAAAGATTGATATGAAACAGTTTTTAGACATTTTGGCTATCGCTATTATTGCAGATATTATGCCTCTAATAAANATTAACAGAACNCTTGTAAAAGAAGGTCTAAANGTTTTAATGACTTCNACTCGACCTTCCTCCATAATCATTAGAGACTTTTTAAATAAGTCNTCNATAACTTCAGAAGATATAGCTTTTCAAATCGCNCCTCGAATTAANTCTGCTGGANGACTTGAAGATGCNAGTATAGCATTNGATTTTTTCATATCAANCAATATTAANGATGCTTATANTCANTTTGANTTACTNGGTAAANTNAANGANTTACGAAAAGAAACNGAAGCACAGTGNACAAAAGAAGCAATGGAGGTGGTGGATTCTACTGCGAATGTNATAGTCGTTGCTAANGAAAACTGGCANGAGGGTGTNGTTGGAATTGTNGCCGCNAGACTGGTAGATAAATTTGCTAANCCTNCCATAGTTTTAAGCCTCAANGANGGTGTNGCTAAGGGAAGCGCNNGAAGNATTGGTGANGTAAGTATTTACGAGNTAATAAAGTCTTGTGAACACTTGTTAACTAAGTTTGGAGGGCATAAAATGGCNGCTGGNTTNGGGCTNAATNAAGATAATATANAATCTTTTACACAGGCNATAAACNTNAGTGCCTCCAAGCTTNACCCTAAAGATTTTGAGCCAAAAGANGCCTTAACTGGTATTTTANACACAGAGGACATNGACCTAGAACTTCTNAGTNTACTGGAGCAATTTGAACCCTANGGAGAGGCAAANCTTCGTCCAAGNTTCTTAGTAAAAGATGCNGAAGTTGTTAGTATAAAACTTATGGGACAAGATAAATCTCACTCTCGCATCGAGGTACGACAAAANCCANATGAGAGAAAAACCTTAGANCTTATTGCTTTTAGAACAGTGTATGAAATGCCAGAATCTAAAAAAATTACTTGTAGCTATACGGTTAGNAAAAATGAGTTTAACAACAAGGTTACAGCCCAACTTTTNGTCAATAAAATATATAANGANTTGGATACATAATGTTACAAACCTATGACTGCTTACGNACACGTTCTNACATTGTNGAGATNAAAAAACTCGANNGTGATATTCTTGCAATNTCTACNCAACTNAATGGTGTGAAGNTNGTNANCTTACAAGACTGTCNGACACTTAGCACTATTACACATGATAATTTAAANGCAAATACAAAGGCTATTTGNTTTAGTCAAAATGCTGAATTCATGGCATTTAGCGAGAAGNCATATATCTTTATTCTNCATCTNNNNAGTAAAATAGTCTTAAAAACGATTAANACCGANGGAGAGAATATTGAACACTTAAGCTTTGACTTGGANTCGAAGTACATCATCGCAGCAACAANAAGNGGTAGAATCTTACAATACAGATACGACGGATCTTCTCTTATTGCACGACTTTATTCTTATAAACGGGCAAAGAATAATACACAGGTAAAAGCAACTAGTTTTTCATTTCATTCCAATACCATAATTTGTGGCTCAAGTAATGGCATNCTTTTTGGTATAAACCTTCATTCACGTGCAAATAAGTTTACCTTACAAAATGATACGGCACAAATAAATTCAAGCTGTATCATAGAGGACTCTATCCTTGCAAGTGGTGATTCTAAGGGAAATATTTATTTTAATTTACTCAAAGACAATACNCTCATTAAAAAAGTTGAAACAGGTTTTACTACTGTAAAACAAATAATTCTACTCCCTAATCCAAACTATATGATGGTTCACTCACAAGAAAAAAATATCGCTGTATATGAGCTAACACACTTTAAACTTCTTCATAATAAATACATGCACTTTCCAAGTAATATAAAAAAAATAATTGTAGCAGACGAGGATACCCTTATAGTTGCACTTGAAGATAATTCTATAGAAAAAATAGCCTTGCCAAAGGCTGATAAACTAAAATCATATATCGTTGACAATACTCTGAGTAAAGCCTTCGCCCTAGTTACACAAGACCCACTACTCAAAGGTACAAAAGAGTATAAGGTTCTTGAGTTAGCATATACTAAAGTATATAAGGCAGCACTTGATGCTCTTGTTAAACAAAATAATGAAAAAGCCAGAGAGCTTACAAAAATGTTTAAGTATGTTGATGAGAAGAAAGAAGAGATAGAAATGCTATTTATTGCTTTTAAAAGTTATTCACGCTTTAAGATTTTATATTCTGAAAAAAAATATGCCCTAGCCTATGCAATGAGTGCAAAATTCCCGCCGCTAGAACAAACATTTCAATACAAAAAAATGGAAGAAGTTTGGGAAGAAGCATTTAAAAATGCACAAAGACAAATAGCCCATGGAAGAATCGAAAATGCTGTTACCCTACTCAATGAATACGCAACAATAGCACAAAAAAGACCTCTTATAAAACTCATTTTAAAACATACCCAACATTTTGAAGAATTTTTAGAAGCCATAGAATTAAAAGATTTTCAAAGCATAGAAAGACTCGCTTCACAAAACCAACTCTTTACTCTTACCCCAAAATATAAAGACGTGCAAAAAGCAATGAATATGTCTTTAAGGTCAATAAAAAAAGACATACAAAAGTGTAATATAGACTCTGCCGTTAAAAAACTTTCACCACTACAAAACATAGCTTCTATAGCACAAGAAGTAAGCTTACATAAAGATGAGTGTAAGGCAATAAAAAAACTTCAAGATGTATATAAAAACAATGACTTTATTAAATGTTTTGAAATTATCGATACCTACCATGTTTTAAATACTACCGAACTTGGAATATTACTTCAAGCACACTGGATAAAAATTATAGTAAAAGCGGAAGGTTTCGCACTCAAAGGAAATATAAAAGATATTAAAATAACGCTAGGGGAACTTATAAGTCTTAAAACTCGAAGAGATAAGATAGGTGATCTTTTTCGCCTTTCTTTTCATACAAAAATGAAAGCACTGATACATAAAAAAACATATAAGAAAGCAGAATCCATTATATACTCTTATTTAGATATTTTTGGATTGGATAAGGAAGTAACATCAATTATGCGTAACTTAGAGAAAAAATCTAAGATAAAACTAGCACTGACTCAAAATACTCGTATGCCAAGAGATACATGGATTAATTCAGACCTTATTATGAAGGTTTAGTTTCTTTCATTAGCTCTATTAGCCTGAGACTAGTTTCTCCAAAACTTGTTTGAGTATTCGCATTTTGTGACATGAATTCTTGCATAATCTCTTTTTTGTTTATTGCTTCATCAAGTTCAGAATCGTTACCCTTTGTATAGGCACCAATCCGAATTAAGACCTCATTCTCTTTTAAAAGCGTATAGTATCTACGGAACTTCATCACTGCCTTAAGATGTTCCTCACTTATAATGTCATTCATCACCCTTGAAGCAGAATTTAGCACATGAATAGGTGGATAGATACCAAAGTCTGTAAGTTCTCGAGAGAGTACAATATGCCCGTCTAAGATAGAGCGTGATTGATCAGCAATAGGGTCACTCATATCATCGCCTTCAATTAAAACAGTAAAAAATGCTGTAATAGAACCTTTCCCCTCTTCTTTTCCTGCTCGCTCCATCAGTTGGGGCAAGAGTGTTAAGGATGATGGCGGGTAGCCCTTTGACGTTGGTGGCTCACCCAAGGCTAAGCCAATTTCTCGTTGCGCCATGGCAAAACGTGTTACCGAGTCCATAATAAAAAGAACATCTTCGCCCTTATCTTTGAAGTGTTCAGCAACACTCATCGCAGCAAAGGCTCCATATTTTCTCATAAGAGGAGAATCATCACTTGTTGCAACAATAATAACAGTATTTTCTAAATTTCCGCCAAGGTTTTTTTCTATAAACTCAGGAACTTCTCTCCCTCTCTCTCCAATAAGTGCTACAACTTTTATAGGTGCCTGCGAGCCTTTTACTATCATCCCCATAAGAGTTGACTTCCCTACTCCAGAACCTGCAAAAATTCCAAGTTTTTGACCTTTTCCGCAGGTTAAAAGTCCATCAATACTCTTCACTCCAACACTAAACACCTCATCAATCATTCCACGTTTCATGGCGGCAATTGGTGGTTTGATAATCGGGGCTAATTTTGAGTTACTAATCTCTCCCTTACCATCAATAGGACGCATAAAAGAATCTACTACCCGACCAAGCAAAGAAGGACCAATAGGAATATTCATACCGGTGGAATCTAAAAAAACCTTATCTCCTGAACAGAATCCTTCTACAAAAGAAAAGGGTGTAATAAAAAATACTTTCCTATCAATCTCTGTAACCATCCCCATAGATTCTTGCCCTGAATTATTGGAGATAATTTTAACCATATCCCCAATACTAACCTTCAGTCCACTTGCAGTAATTATAGTAGCATTGATTTTGATTATTTCACCAAAAAAGACTGAATAATCCTTCTTGGTCTTTAGCTTTTCTTTAAGTGATGATAATGGCATGAAGGCTTAGTAACGTGTTCCCGTAGGAGAGTTTATTAAAGAAAAAAACTCTTGTCTTGTCTTTTCATTTTTTTTGAAAAGTCCTCGAAGTGCTGAAGATGTTGTTGTAGAGTTTATTTTTTCAACACCACGCATTTCCATACACATATGTCTTGCAGCAATAACAACGGCTACGCCTTTTGGCTGTATAGCCTCCATAATAGCATCTGCAATCTGTTCTGTAAGCTGTTCTTGAATTTGCATACGACGCGCAAAAACATTCACAACGCGTGGTATTTTTGAGAGTCCCACTACCTTCCCGTCTGGAATATAAGCAACATGAACACGCCCAATAATAGGAAGTAAATGGTGTTCACATGTGGAATAAAATTCAATGTCTTTAACAAGAACCATTTCTTCATTTGAAGATGTAAAAAGAGCTTTTTCTAAAATTTCTTTAGGGTTTTCTTTATATCCACCATAAATAAATTCGTATGCTTTTCTAACACGGGAGGGCGTATCAAGTAATCCTTCACGTGCAGGGTCTTCCCCTACGTGTAACATCATTTGTTTTACAGCATCTTCAAATTTGTTATCATCTTTTGACACGTTTAGACCTTCTCTCTATGAGACCAAAACATGTGGAACAATTAATGGATACTTTTTCATTTTTCTATAGATATGTTTACGAACAATCTGNCGTAAGTCATTTTCTANAGCACGTGTNTTTTCAATGATTCCATCTTTAAGATGGAGTAAAAAGTGTTCTACTACCTCTTCCATTTCTTGTGCAAANGCTCTGTCTTGTTTATCTGCCACGATTCCAAAAGTAGTAATACGAGGTTTTGATTGCATTTTAGAATGTTTTCCATCAACTTCAACAACCATCATTACAATTCCATCTGTAGCAAGTTTTTGACGGTCAAGAATAATGTCATCATCTATTTTATGATTATTTTGATTATCAATATATGTTTTACCTGTTTTTACAGTTTTGACTTTTCTCATGTATTTTGCTGATACTTCTATTTGTTCACCATCTGTCATGAGTAAGATATTTCTCTCAGGAACTCCACACATCATACCTGTCTCTCTGTGTTTCATAACATGGTTATACTCACCNTGAATCGGTAAGAAAAACTTAGGATTTACAAGNCGTANCATAAGTTTTTGCTCTTCCATAGAGGCATGTCCTGAAACATGAAGTCCCTTATCGTAAGCGATAGTTGCTCCTGCACGTTGAAGATGGTTTAGCATTCCAGAAATAGAAGCCTCATTTCCAGGAATTGCACGAGAAGAAAGAACGATTAAATCTGTTGGTTTGATTTTAATATGTCTATGTTCACCAATACTCATTCTAAATAAAGCNGAATTTGCCTCACCNTGAGAACCAGTAGTAACGATAAGAACTTCTTTATCNCTTAANCGAGCAACTTCATCTGCATCGATAAAAATATTTTTAGGGAAACGAACATAATCGTACTGCATTGCAATCTCNATATTNCTCTCCATNGAACGACCAATAACACATATCTTACGTCCNTACTTTATACCGTACTGTATNGCTTGTTGCACACGGTGAATATTTGAGCTAAAAGTGGACATAATCACACGTCCTTCAGCCTTAGAAAACACACGATCAAGTGCTGGAGCAACGCTAAGTTCTGAACCNGTAGCTACCGTATTATAAGAGTTCGTAGAATCACTTAAAAGACAAAGAATACCTTTATCTCCATAATACGCCAAACGATGTAAGTCAGCAGTATATCCATCAACTGGTGTATAATCAATTTTGAAGTCACCTGTGTGAATCACAGTACCAGCCGCTGTAGTAATTGCTACAGAAGANCTATCAATTATAGAGTGTGTCATATGCATCCACTCTACTTCGAAGTCATTACCAATCTTAACAATTTCACGTTTTACAATAGGATTAAAATAACGTCTATGTTCTTTAATGTGATGTTCGTCAAACTTTGTACCAATCATAGCAAGAGGAAGTGGTGTTCCATAAATTGGAAACTGCATCTCTTTATAAAGGTATGGCATCGCGCCAATATGATCTTCATGTGCATGTGTAATAACTATACCCACTATTTTATCTTTAATCTCACGAAGATATGAAAAATCAGGTATTAAGATATCAACACCGTGCATATCAGCATCAGGAAAGCTCATTCCAACATCAACAAGAATTGCTTCTTTGTCTGTCTCAAATACCATGATNTTNCCACCNATTTCACCAAGACCACCAAGAGGTGTAATTCTTATTTTTGCTGTAGAATTTAAGTCTAGTTTNTAGTGTGGNTTNAGTCTTTGCTTATGTGCTTCTTGATTTTTTACCACAAAAGTTTTTAAGTTCTCGTCTACTGGGGTAGGTTGTCTACGGTAACGATTACGANTTTTATTATTGTTATTGTTAGGTTTTCTACTTCCATTATTATTGTTGTTATTGGGCTTTTTATTTCCATCTACGTTATTGTTATTTGGTTTACGATTTCCGTTTTGAGGTTTACTTTCGTTATTGCCTTTATTTTCTTCTGCCATCCAAACTCCCTTTAATTTATATTATTTTTTTATAGAGTTGGTGATAGTCATCTGTACAAACTTGATGAGGACGAATCGTTTGTATAAGCGAAAGTTCTTCAAAAACTTTCAGAAGCTCGGCTTTTTCGTACTTAGAAGATAAGTTTTTCATTAAAGTTTTTCGAGGCTGGCTAAATGCAACTCTTAGCATATCCTCGAAATCTTTACTGGTTCTCTTTCTCTTCTTTTGTATCAAAAAAACTGCAGAATTAATCTTTGGAGGAGGTTCGAATGCTGTTGGTGGAACTTTCACGATAATACGTGAAGTTCCTATACTTTGAGTAATAATTCCCAAAGAACCAAAAACCTTTTCACCAGCCTCTGCACAGAATTTTTCTGCAACTTCAAACTGTACCATTACAAGTATGTTTTTACACATTGGATCTGCGAGTGCTTTTAGGATTATCTTTGTAGCAATATAGTAAGGCAAATTTGCCACTAAGTCGTACGGTTCATCCACTAAACTACTCTTCCAAGCTTGGAGNACATCCCCACAATGTATGTGAAGTCGCTTGGTAGCAATCTCTTCTTTAAATTCATTTTGTAACAGTTTACACAAATCGGTATCGACCTCAAAAGCTTCTACACTTTTGACATCTACTAAATATTTAGTTAAATCACCTAAGCCAGGTCCAATTTCAACGATTTTATTATCATTTTTGGGCATCGCTTGGACGATTCTTTGTAAAATAGTCTCATCTTTTAGAAAATTTTGTCCAAATTTCTTCTTTGCTACAACATTCTCTTTTTTCATAACCACAAGTGTATAGTAATTTTGCTTATAATTAGACAATAAAATGAACAAATCTTAAATTTAGTCTATATTTTACTCATTATGCACCTCCACATAAGGCAAAAAGTGTATAATTCTAACTATATTATAGAAGGTATCGATGTTTAATGAATTATTTTGCTAAGAGAATTATCCCCTGTCTTGATGTAAAAGATGGACGTGTTGTAAAAGGTGTTAATTTTATCGGATTAAAAGATGCGGGGGATCCCGTTGAAGTTGCACGCAGATACAATGAAGAAGGCGCGGATGAGATTACTTTTTTAGATATCACAGCATCATCTGATAAGCGTGATACAATTGTAGACATAGTAGCCCAAGTTGCTCGTGAGATTTTTATACCTCTGACTGTTGGTGGTGGAATTAGNAAGCTCGAAGATATTTATAGNCTCTTAAATGTTGGCTGTGATAAAGTCAGTGTAAACTCAGCCGCTATAAAGAGACCAGAGCTTATCGATGAGAGTGCAAAAAGGTTTGGTTCTCAATGTATAGTAACTGCAATCGACGTAAAAAAAACAGGAGATAAATACCACGTATTTTTAAACGGGGGTAGAGTAGACACTGGNCTTGATGCGNTAGAGTGGGCAAAAGAAGTAGTTGGACGTGGATCAGGAGANATTCTCTTAACTTCAATGGACACAGATGGTACAAAGGCTGGATTTGAGNTAAACATAACAGAACAANTATCGCGTGCTGTAAATGTTCCTGTAATCGCTTCAGGNGGAGCAGGNACAATGNAACATATNAAAGAAGCTTTTGACNCTGGAGCAGATGCAGCCNTAGCAGCNAGTATCTTNCACTACAAGGAAATAGANATTATGGACTTAAAACACTATNTNCACAANGAAGGTGTCCCTGTTAGACTATAATGTTTCACGTGAAACCCGTNAAGAAAATGACAATTTCTTGTCNTTTTTAGGGTTGGAACCACAGACGATGTCTGAANGACCGTCGAGGACAAACAACCATAGGCTGGGACGAGGTCTGAAGAACTGTCCAGGACAGGGCAAAATAAAAATTAACTAAATTAAAAAGAGAGAACTTACATGATAATTTGCGCAGGCAATAACGAAACATTTACTTTTGCACAACCNACCGGAATNGGTATGGTTGAAACAGCAATGAACTTAACTAGGCTTTGCCTTTTTGACAAACCTGAGTTTTTACTTTTTGTTGGAACTGCAGGAAGCTATGGCAACAAAAAGATATTTGACATAGTAGAATCAAAGACAGCCTCAAATATTGAACTTTCCTTCTTAACAAATGATGCCTATACCCCCCTTAACAATGTCGTAACTACAAATACGACAGANATAAAAGANATAGTAGTAAACTCNTCTAACTATATTTCAACNAATAAAGAGCTATGTAAAAAGTTTCTAGGTTTAGAAATTGGAATAGAGAACATGGAGTTCTTCGCAGTTCTTCAAATTGCCCAAGAGTTTAACATTCCTGCTGGTGGAGTTTTTTGTATAACAAACTATACAGACTCTAATGCCCATCAAGACTTTATGAATAACCACGAACAGGCAAAGATACTCTTATCTGAGCATGTAAGAAAAAGAATTAAAGAGTTAACAAAAAAATGAACGAAATAAAACCTTCATTATTTGACCTTACGCTTGAGGAGATGATGCAAGAGATTCAACCGTCTTTTAGAGCCAAACAAATCTTTGGTTGGATATACCATCAATATGCCCAGAGCTTTGAAGAAATGAAAAATATTCCTAAAGTACTTAAAGAAGAACTCTCTCAAAAGTATGTTGTAAACCCTCTAGAAATTGCTAAGAAAGAAGAATCTAGCGATGGAACTATTAAATATCTTTTACGAATGCAAGACGGAAAAACAATGGAAGCTGTTTGGTTAAAAATGAAAGATACTCAATACGATACTAATGGAGAGCTTATTCAAGAAGCTAAGTATACTGTCTGTGTTTCTACGCAAGTAGGATGCAAGGTAGGATGTACATTTTGTTTAACAGCAAAGGGTGGCTTCACAAGAGATCTAACAGCAGGCGAAATTGTTGCACAGGTTGTTACACTCANNNATGNTAACCAACNCAAAAATGATAACCAACACAAACATAACCGTAAAATAAACATCGTTTACATGGGTATGGGTGAACCACTTGATAACCTAACTAACCTAGCACAGGCTATTGAAATATTTAAAGAAGACACGGGACTCTGTATTGGCGCTAAAAGACAAACAGTGTCTACAAGTGGTTTAAGTAATAAGATAGACCAACTAGGGAAAATGGACTTAGGTGTGCATATCGCCATCTCCTTACATGCCGTAGATGACAAACTCCGAACCGAGCTTATACCTATGAATAAGGCGCATAATATAAATTCAATAATAGAAGCAGTAAAACGTTTTCCAATAGACGCACGAAAGAGAGTTATGTTTGAGTACCTTGTTATAAAAAACAAAAATGACGACTTGGGTTCTGCGAAGAAACTCGTAAAGCTGTTAGCAGATATAAAAGCAAAAGTAAATTTAATTTATTTTAATCCTTATCCTGGAACAACTTATGATAGACCATCAAAAGAGGATATGCTTTCTTTTCAAGACTACTTAATTAAGCATGGCCTACTTTGTACTATACGAGACTCCAAGGGTATAGATATAAGTGCCGCCTGTGGTCAACTTAAAGAGAAGGTAGAAGGGGAGATATAATGGGGTATGTAGAAATAGCTCAGATTATATTTATTGTAAGCGTATTCGCCATTGCTCTCATTGGTTTTATGAAGGTTGCTACAGAAGATAAGAAAAAGAGATAAACTCCTTGAAGCTAAATTGTAATAATTTTGAGATAAAATAATACACTACTAATACATAAAGGAAAAGAGATGGCTGATAAAACTGATAGTGATAGAATCAAAGAAATATATAAATTGTGTAAAGGTCACTTTGGTGAAGTAAGGTTTGTTGGTATAAAATATCACAACAAAATTGGATGGATATCTAAGGCACAATTCAATAATAGCGAAATCGGAAATTTAACTGCAGATGGTGAAACAAGTTCTGATGCACTTAGAAACTTAA
>JAESSH010000007.1 GCA_016764205.1 Sulfurimonas sp. | reverse complement strand
ACTCTTTATAAACATAAGCTTTACGAGAAGGTACATTTTAGTATAGATAGTTATGAACCAGAAGTTATCTCCTATGCTTTAGAGAATGGCTTTAGTATTGTTAATGATATAACAGGTTTGAGTAATGATGAGGTAAGTAAGCTTTGTGCTTCTTATAATGCAAGTGCTGTAATTATGCATATGCAAGGTAGTCCTCTAACGATGCAAAACAATCCAAAGTATGAGTCTGTCTTAAGTGATATTTATTCTTTTTTTCAAAAAAGAATACAAAAGGCAG
Organism: Sulfurimonas sp.; assembly: GCA_016764205.1. The sequence continues at coordinate 21,795 of JAESSH010000007.1, read as the reverse complement.
AAAGTTTTGGTGTCAAAGATATCATACTTGACGTTGGAATTGGATTTGGGAAAACCTTAGAAGACAATCTTAGTCTTATCAAACATTTAGGGCATTTTTTATCTTTGAAAAAAGAGTTACTTGTAGGTGCATCGAGAAAGTCACTTATTAATGCAATTGTAGAATCAAAGGTAGAAGAAAGATTACCTGCTACTTTAGCCTTGCATTTAGAATCTTTAAAGAACGGTGCTTCAATACTGAGAGTCCATGATGTCAAAGAGCATATTCAAGCACTTGCAGTCAAAGAATACTTAGATACTCTTTAAAATACTTCAAGCNCCTTGAATCATAATTCCTTTAATAGTAAAGAATAATATTGCAGCTATAGTAGCAGCTGCAGGAACAGTAATAATCCATGCTGCAAAAATTTTCTTTATTGCATCACGTTTTACGTATTCAATTTTCTTTGTTTGTTTAATATGTCTTTTTGTTGATTTAATAATTTTGTTTTCTTCTTTGATGAGTTTAAAAAGTGCAATAATTCTTTCATAATCACTTTCTTCTTTGTCTTTTTTAGCATCGAGTGCTTTAATCTCATCTTTATAGGCACCTAATGTTTCTTGTTCATCCGCAATGGCTAATTTATCTTCTTCTATAGAAGGCTCGGGTTTAGTTAAATGAAGATATTCTCGTAAAAAACCAACACCAAAGATACCACCAATTGCAATATGCGTTGAGCTTACAGGAAGACCAAGTTGTGAGGCTATAATCACAGTAATAGAAGCAGCCATTGCAATTGAGAATGCTCTAATCTGATCGAGCTCAGTAATTTCTGAACCAACGGTTCGAATGAGTCTTGGACCATAAAGTGCAAGTCCAAGGGCAATACCAACTGCCCCAACACCCATTACCCATAGGGGAATTTCTGTTTCAGAAGAGATACCTCCATTGATGACAGCATCATTAATCGCAGCTAATGGACCAATTGCATTTGCTACATCATTTGCCCCATGGGAAAAAGAAAGAAGTGCAGCTGCAAAGATAAGAGGTACAGTAAAGAGTGTATTGACAGAAGCTTTTGTATTTTCGAGTATTGTTGCATCATTTTGAAGTTTTCTATAGAGTAATACATAGACGATAATAGCTACAGTTCCTCCAAGAGCGAGAGCCGTAAGTAAGCTAGGTTTTTGGGTCATTTCTAGAGATATAAATGGAATCATATTTAGTGTATCAAGAATACTTGGCCATATTTTTTTAAGCCCTTTGAGTGTTAAGTAGGTTACAAAAGCCAAAGACATAATGGCAACAAAAATAGGAACATATTTTTTTGCAGCACTTATCTTATCTTCTTTAAAGACTATAGATTTTTTAATGGAATAAAGAAAAGCAGCCGCAATAACTCCACCAAGCACAGGCGAGATTACCCATGAGGCAGCAATTTTTGCCATCGTACCCCAGTCAACAATGCCAAATCCAGCAGCGGCAATTCCAGCACCCATCACGCCTCCAACTATGGAGTGTGTAGTTGAAACTGGAGCTTTCATCATTGTTGCAAAGTTTAGCCATAAGGCAGCAGATAAGAGTGCCGCCATCATAGCCCATATAAAAGGATCTGCATTTCCCTCAAAGGCAGAAATATCAATAATTCCTTTTTTGATAGTATTAACAACTTCACCNCCAGCAATAAGTGCACCAGCAGTTTCAAAAATTGCGGCTATAACAATAGCCATTGTCATAGTNANTGCTTTTGAGCCAACAGCAGGACCGACATTATTAGCAACATCNTTCGCACCAATATTCATAGCCATATATGCGCCAATAAGGGCAGCAACNGCTAAGAACATATTGTTAGAAATACCACCNTTACTNAAAAAACTAAAGGTAAGNACACCTATCATAAAAAAGAGTGCAAACCCTAATCTTGTAAAGTCTGTACCACTCTCTTTCAGTGCTTGTTTCTCGAGTTTTGACATTGTTTGGATTTCCATGCTNTCTCCACATATATATTTTGATGTAATTATACTTATATTGGATTACATTTAGGTTACAGATTATTTTTTAATGTATGCTCGTATGATTTCTTGGCGTGTACGAGGTCTATCCCCTCGCATAGTTATAACGTTATTTAATTTTTTGAGTGTGCTAAAAGATTCTTCTGTAACTTGACCAAAAATAGTGTGTTTTCCATTAAGCCAATATGTTTTTGCAGTTGTAATAAAGAATTGACTTCCATTTGTATGTTTACCAGCATTTGCCATTGCTAAAACGCCATATTTATCAAAAGTTTTCCCCTTATATTCATCTTTAAAAGGTTTGTTCCAAATACTTTTTCCACCACGACCACTCTCTGTTGGGTCACCACCTTGAATCATAAAGTCTTTTATAATTCTATGAAAAGCTATACCATCATAGTAAGTATTTTCAATATGGGTCATAAAGTTTTGGACTGCCAATGGTGCTACATCTGGAAATAGCTCTAATTCAATGAGACCTTGCGTGGTAACAAGTACAACATGAGGATTACTATCCTTTGCTTGGAGGCTACATAGTAAAAATAAAGTAACTAAGATAATTCTAATTTTCATGTTTTATTTCCTTNTTCAGTTTTGGTAGTTTCAAAATTATTCCTTAGNAGTTCTAGATTTTTCGATTCGGTNTTATGAAGTATATAGGTACTGTGNGAGCATAAATTATAAGCATATGCTAGTTTTTTACTNTCNACNGCATTTATATCCATAAGAATAGTATGTTTGACTTCAATAGAGTGTATGTCATCATAATTAGCAAGCAAAATGCCATCAAGATTTTGTTGCCCTAAGCTCTCAGTACCATGAAGGAGCAATACTTTTTCATTTACAAAAGCTTCTAGGTCATCTTTTAGGTTTACTCGACTGAGGTTATCCGATACGATAAGAATATCTTTAGGTTGATTTGCATCAAGNAGTGAAGATACTATTTGTAATGTTTTTGCATGTTGATTTGTTTGATGAAAAGTAACCTCTTTTTCGAATCCTCGAAAGCTTTTTGTAAAGTGTTCTGCTTCACTTTGAGTATTTGAATTTTCAACAAGTATGAGATGCTTTTTGTTTTTAATATTTTTAATGTCTAAAAGAAAGCTTTGGGAGTAAAACTCTATATCATCACAAATAAGAAGGTCAATTGATCTTGGTGTATTTTCACTAAATGCATCNGGAGTCAATATNTTGATAGANGTAGGGTCTATTTCGATGATAGCATGCTCAATNGTNTTAAGTANTTTTTTCTTTAAGATATCACANGCNAGNGTAGTTGGTTTAATAATCACTATTTTTAGTGATGNNTTTTTTAATTTTTCTAGAATAGCTTTTAAAAGAATTGAACTTGTTTTNCCACTTCCTGATGGNGCNTTAAGNGTTATNGAGGTTNGCAAGTCAGAGTTTATAAANTGCATTTGCTCTTTTGAAGCAAGAAAAATATTNTTTTTATGATNTATGATTGCGTATTGGACTAATAAGGTGGACATAATNCTTGCNACANTAGGAAGNGTGTNAGTAAGAGGTTCTAGCATTTTATTTANTATNTCTTCCTNTGAAGAATCATTAAACATAATACGCTCTTGGGGAAGTAGGTTTTTAAAGGAGTCATCTAAATGCTGGTATTCATCTGAGGTTAAATTTTCCATTAAAAGATAGTTAAAAATAGGAACGCCATCATTATGGAGAATCTCATTAAACTTTCTTTTTATACACTCATGTGCTTTTTCAAAGGCAAGGGTATCAGTTTTTGAATCTTGATTGGATGCCTTTTGTATTTTTGCATTTTTGAGTTCATCATAAGACCAGTCTTTATATTCAAATAAATAAATACCTCGTTTTTCATCAAGTAAAAGTAAAGGAAGAAAAAAGTCTTTGTTGTGGTGATATATTGTGATGTTCTCAAAAATTAAAAAATTATTTTTTTGCGCAGTATTTTTTAATGATTTTATGAGTACAGACTCAGGGAGTACGAGTCCTGTGTGTTTTTTAGTGAAAAATGATTTAAAAAAAGGAAATTTCATAAATCTTTATAACTTATTACCACACAAGAAGTGGGTAATAGAGACGGTTTATTTACCAGCTGCAACACGGTCTTTAAGACCTTTACCAGCTTTAAATTTTGGAACCATTTTATCTTGTGTTGTATATGTTTTATCAGTTCCAGGAACCTTACCACTTTTACCTTTTTGTAAAGCAGCAGAAAAACCACCAAAACCAACTAAAGAAATATCTTCTTTTTTTACTAATGCAGATGTTACTGCTTCTGTAAATGCTGAAATTGCTTGTTCAGCTTCTTTTTTAGTTTTGTACTCACCGCTTGCTTGTACTAGTTCAACGAATTGTGCTTTATTCATAAAAATACCCTTAGATTCTTAATATTTCCGAAATTATTTGTAAAGCATACGTACACCGTAGTTTTAAAATAATTCAGCTGTAAACACTTTATAGTTTATTTGCTTAAATTTTTCTTCTTTTTATTAAAAAAGTTAAAAAAAGTTAGAATTTTTCTCTTTTTTATCCCATAACTAGCTTGTTTGAGGAACTTCCTTACTGAAATATACTTTTTATGAGACATAATTAAAGTTACTATTTCTTTGAATCCATAATATTTACTATGGTTTACGTGAATAGATAAAAAAACATCTTCAAGTCCATCTCTTTCAGTTTTAGTAAGGGTACTCATTCATTATCCTCTAGTTTATTTATTTTTCTTACAGATCTAAGTATCTCATCATCGTCAAGCTTACCTAACATCTTCATTACGGTTGATGCAGCCTGAGGTTTAGCCCGACCTAATTTCCAGTCNTGNTATGTTCTCATAGAAATCCCAANGGAATTTGCCATATCTTTTAAAGATATTTTTTTTCCATTNTTTTGTGATTCCAATGAATTATGAAGTATGTTAAATAAGTCATCGATTTGCATTAGAGTATTATACGNATTAAATACTTAAATATACATTTANNTTTATATNNNATCAATATTAAANGTATATTTACATATAAATAAANTATATAANANTATATTAATAGTNTATTATATACGGTTTTACGTGTATTATTTGAATAGTAATACTTAAGCTTTGTATCATTTGAAAAAATTAAGAGCTTAGTTGGATGGTTTGTGTGGTAGGTTTGAGAGTAACCTTATCTGCTTCAAAGCAAAGATAAAAAGAGGAGTATTTACCTTCTTTAGTTTCGTATGTGAGGGTATCAGAGTCTGTTACGGCAAAACAAATTGTATTTTTTGTTTTGATGGGGTCTTGGATACTAATACGTGCAGTCTTTACTGAGTTTTGTATCTTTTGGATCTCTTGTTCTAAATGGATGAGTTCACTTTCAATCTCTTTTTCAAGGGTGGAGTTGTCTCTTCTTGCCTTATAGAGTGAAATAGTGAGTTCTTTAATATCATCTTGGATAAGTTCAATTTTACTTGTAAGAATAGGTACTTCTTTATAATTTATAAAAAGCTTATTATCTTTGCCACTGATGTGTTCTATAGTGATTGTGTTTGATGCATAAACAGTAACGCTTCCGCTTAAGTGTTTTATCTGTACATCCTGTGCATAAATAAAACCACTGATTGCTGTATTCACAGAAACCTTTGTTGCATGAACCTCTCCTTCTTCAAGTAAGGTTATTTTTGCTTCATGGCATCGAAGTTTTCCTTTGTGTGAATCAATAGTTGCATATTTTGCAAATTGTGTTGAACCTACATGCGTAGTACCTTCAATGTTAAATGTATTTGCATCAAGAATACTTCCTTCATAAACATCACCTTTTATACGTATTTCTGTACAGGTAAGCTCTTCTTTTTGTGAAATACTTTCGATAGTTCTAATATAGCTCATTAATATTCCAGTAAATCACTGTAATCATATTTAGAAAAATCAAGGTACAGTTTTCCATTTTGTTGAATTATTCTGACATCGCTATCATAAACAGCTAAAAACCTTTTTTTTATGATTTTTCTTTTGTATGCTTTTAATTCAAGTGTTTTTATATAAGAACGTAATTCAACAAGCTCATGTTCAGGTGCTGCTCTTTGTATCTCTTCATTTGCTATTGTCTCTATCTCATGAACTTCTTGGACATGATTATCCATCATAAGTTTTGTATTTATCAGTTGTAGAATAGTTTTTAGTTGTTCATCTTTTGCACTATATACTTGCTCGATTTTTTGCATTTCATCACGAAGCATTTGCTCCTTATCATCGATTAGTTTATCNATCTTTGATTCGAGTTGTATGATTCTGTCTTTTAATTGTTGGTTTTCTCTTTGATANAGTGCGAGTACTGTTGCAACAGTTGTTTTCTGTTTTACGAGAGCAGTAGTTTTGGATAAGGTTTCTTTTTTTACTTCTGTTGCTGCTTCTTCAGGAGTATTTTGAAAAGATTTTTGGCTTACAATTATGTAGCTTGTTCCATCTTCTATTATATAGTTTAGTTTTTTTGCACGTAATTTTGAGTTAACCATCTCTCGTGACATCTTAAAGCTTTTACAATATTCATCTATTGTTAATCTCATTCATTTTCCTTATAATCTTAAAGCGTCGAATTAAAATTACTATACTTTTAAACATTTTATCATAANAAGTNTATGANAAAAAGTTCTTTTAAATAAAGCCTATNATATAATGGGGTAATTAATTTTTAGGAAAGTTATATGAGCAAAGGTATTTTAGACATAGTGAACCCAGGTGTTATTTTTGGAGAAGATGTTCAAAAAGTGTATGATTATGCAAAACAAGAAGGTTTCGCTATTCCTGCTGTAAATGTTGTTGGAACAGATTCTATAAATGCTATTTTAGAAGCAGCTGCAATTGTGAATTCTCCTATAATCATTCAGTTTAGTAATGGTGGGGCATCGTATTACGCAGGTAAAGGACTGTCTAATGAGGACGAAAAAGCAGCAATTCTTGGCGGGGTTTCTGGTGCAGTTCATACACATATGATGGCTGAAGCCTATGGTGTAGTTGTNATCTTACATACAGATCATGCAGCAAAGAAATTATTACCTTGGATAGACGCACTCTTAGAATCAGGCGAGGCATACTTTGCATCACAAGGAAAGCCTCTTTACTCTTCTCATATGCTAGACCTCTCAGAAGAACCACTTATAGAAAATATTGCTACCTGTAAGTCATACTTTAAGCGAATGGCTAAAATTGGTATGAGTATAGAGATAGAGCTTGGTTGTACTGGTGGCGAAGAAGACGGAGTAGATAATACAGACATGGACAACTCACTCCTTTACACACAACCTGAAGATGTAGCCTATGCCTATGAACAGCTCAGTGAANTATCTCCTCATTTTACTATCGCTGCTTCATTTGGAAATGTNCATGGGGTATATAAACCCGGAAATGTTTCTTTAACTCCAAAGATCTTGGAGAATTCTCAAAAATACATACAAGAGAAGTTTAACACAGCACCGAACCCTGTAAACTTTGTTTTTCACGGTGGTTCAGGTTCAAAACCTTGTGAAATTTCAGAAGCTATTGGTTACGGTGTTATTAAAATGAACATTGACACTGACACACAATGGGCGACATGGATAGGGGTAAAAGACTACTATGAAAAAAACAAAGCGTATATGCAAGCCCAAATCGGTAATCCAGATGGTGATGAAAAACCAAATAAAAAATATTATGANCCNAGAAAATGGTTACGTGATGGACAAAAAACNNTNATCTCTCGTGTAGAAGTTGCNTACAGAGANTTAAATGCCTTAGATAGAAACTAAGATAAAATATTTTAGGCTTATATATGAACGATAAAGTATTTACAAAACCAATTAAAAAACAATTTGAATTTGATGCAGAAGTAGCGGCTGTATTTGATGACATGCTCCAAAGAAGTGTGCCTTTTTATAAAGAAAGTCAAAAAATTACAGAATTTTTTGCACTCAAACAACTTGAAAATGGTGGCTTATTATATGACTTAGGTTGTTCTACAGCTTCACTACTTCTTAACATACATAGAAAATTGAAAACAGAATGTGAACTTATAGGACTTGACAATTCAGAGGCAATGCTTGAGCAAGCAAAAAAAAAATGTGAAGCATATAAGGCAAATATAAAGATTTGTAATGCTGATATTTTAGATTATGATTATCAGTCTGCAGAAGTTTTTGTAAGTAACTATACCTTACAGTTTATACGTCCCTTAGTNCGAGAAGAGTTAGTTAAAAAAATAGCTTCTTCTTTAAAAGAAGGTGGAGTGTTTATTTTTAGTGAAAAAGTTATTTCTCATCATTCAAAGCTTAACAAAGATTTAATAGAATGCTATTATGATTTTAAAAAAGANCAAGGCTATTCAGANTANGAAATNATGCAAAAAAGAGAAGCNTTAGAAAATGTTTTNGTTCCCTNTAGNGAAGAAGAAAATATTANGATGGCTTTAAATAATGGTTTTTCNCANTGTGAAGTNGTNTTTCGTTGGGCGAANTTTGCTACTTTTATAGCNATTCGCTNANCTTACCAAACGTTTNNCNTTTCNTTTNNTNGAGGANNTTCTNNTCCANCNATTCTTTTTATTTTNTTTTTAATACGNCNAATNGAACGNTTTGTTTTNGCCTCAGCTTCTTCNTAGGTAATAATGTCNTNTTCTCCACACTCTTTATGGTAATAACCTTGNAGGTCNTAGTANTCATCNCANCCACTNTAGTANTGAGCAGAAACACCATGNTTNTTCANACAAGCNGTAAANANAAAGANGCTAAGGAGTAAAATTATTTTTATCATATTGCATAGCTAGCATATAGTGTGCCTAAACCTTAAAGGTTTTTTTAGTTTTGCAAAACTCTGTTAAAAAACAGTCTTCACATTTAGGATTTCTTGCAGTACAAATATAACGACCAAAGAGAACCATACCTTGATGCAGTGCATGTAAGTTATTTTTAAACTTTTTAACAAGTGTAGCTTCTGTTTTTATAGCTGTTTTATCATCGCTAAGACCAAGTCGATGTGAAACTCGAAAAACGTGGGTATCGACTGCCATTAAATTAGCACCAGTGTATTCAATCATTACAACATTTGCTGTTTTTTGACCTACTCCAGCAAGTGATTGTAAGTCTTTTTCATTCATTGGAATTTCACCCTCGTATACCTCAACAACTCTTTGTGCCATTGCAATGATATTTTTAGCCTTATTATTAAAGAATGAACAGGTGTTAATAAAGGATTTAACCTCATCGAGCTCTGCCTCTGCAAGTAGCTGGGGAGTGGGGTATTTAAGAAATAAGTCAGGAGTGATTAGATTCACTCTTTTATCTGTGCACTGTGCAGATAAGGCAACTGCGATGACAAGCTCGTAAGCATTTTTATATTCCAATTCGGTGACGGCATCGCTATACCTCTCAATAAAGAGTTCATGGATTTGTGAAATTTCTTTTTTTGTTGCTTTTTTCATAGTTCGTATTTTAGCGTATTATATACCAAGGATGAAATGAGTTGTGCCCTAGAACTTGCTATGCTATAATTAAGAGCGAAATAATTAAATGTAGGGAAGTAGTATGAGCTTTTTTTCTTTTCTTTTTAAAAAACAACCAGCACGCGACACACCAGAAAATTTTAACAACTTATTTAACAAAGAATTATTAGTAGACATTGTAAATTCGGGTAATAATATGCTCCTTATTTATAGTAAAAAACGTGGTTGGATAGGAGGAAACAGAAAGTTTTATGACTGTTTAGGTTATAAAGATATTCATGACTTTCGTAGGCAACATACGAGTATTAAAGAACTTATTTTAAGTGAAAGTGGGGAGGTTTTTACTGATGGAGATAAGGCTTGGTTAGAGTATATTAAAAAACATAAGACCAGTGGTTATCAGGTACGCCTTTATGATAAAAAGAATGATATTTTAGAAATACTTTTACGATGTCGTAATCTTTATAATACAAATGATATTTACACCTTAGAATTTGAAGATATTTCTAAACTAGTACAGGCAAGGTTAGATGTAAAAGAAGTTGAAACATCAAAAAGAAAATTTCTCTCAAATATTGGGCATGAATTTCGTACACCCATGAATGGCATTATTGGTTTTATAGATTTACTTTCTCAAACACAAACAAATACTACACAAAAAGAATACTTAAACTTGATAGAACATTCTTCACGTAGTCTTATGTCAAATATTGAAACACTTCTCGATCTCTCGCAACTCCAAGGTGGAAGACTCACTATAGATAATGCTTATTTTCAAATCATACCTCAGATGGAAGAGCTGGTTTACAATCATATGGTTGTAGCCAAAGAAAAAGGCATAGAAGTTCTAAGTTTTATAGATCCAAAATTACCACAAGAAATTAACTCAGATTTGAGAAAAATGAAGCAAATAATGAATGCACTTATCCAAAATGCAATCAAATCTACACTCCGAGGTGGAAGAATTATTGTTGAAGTCAAGCTTCTCAAGAGACAGGTAAATGGTGAATGCAATATTGGTTTTAGTGTAAAGGATACGGGAGCAGGTATTTCAAAAAAAGACTTAAATGCTATGCTAGAACCATTTTATTTGGGAGGTCATGCTGATGAAAGGCTAGGGGTAGAACTAAGCCTTTGCCATGGTTTAGTAAAACTATTTGAGAGTACCTTAAATATAAAAAGTCAAGAAGGAGTAGGGAGCTATTTTAATTTTGCAATCAATATGAAAGACACAAAAGGGCATGCCTATAAAATGATGCCTAAAAAAAGAGTACGTGTTCTTTTACTCGACAAAATAAAAATAGATGAAGCGAATTTTCTTTGCACCTATCTTCGTTCTTTTGCTATAGATATTATTAAATCCAATAGTATAGATGACAAAATTTACGAGGGCATAGACAGTGTATACATCGTTGCCAATCAAAATGATTCTTCATGGATGTTTAGACTAGGCACCTTAGGTAAAAAAGTGCCAGTTGTAATGTTATTAAAAGAAGATGAAAAATTACAAACAAAACTTACGCATGTAATCGACGAAGTACTACGATGCCCTTTATTTCCAAGTAGAATCTCCAAACATTTACATTCTCTTCATAATGTAGAACTTCACGCTAGCAAACAAGAAAAAATATTTATAAAAGAAGAGGTAAAAGCCTTAGTAGTAGAAGATAATTTAATAAACCAAAGATTGATGCAAATAATATTAAAAGAATATAAGATTAAAACTATCATTGCATCAAATGGTAACGAGGCAGTTGAGGTATCTAGGACAAGTAAGTTTGACATTATATTNATGGATATAGATATGCCTGAGAAAAATGGTATTGTTNCNATGCATGAAATAAAGCAAAAAATTGCTTTAAATGCTAAAACACCTATTGTAGCTTTTACAGCAATGGCGATGCAGGGGGATAGAGAAAGACTCATTGGGGAGGGCTTAGATGATTACCTTGCTAAACCAATACAAAAAGAAAAGTTAGAAAAAATCTTAAATAAATATTTAAAAGTTTTAACTGTTTAATAAGTATTAACATATATCAAATATACTCCTAAGATATAAAAAACAAGGGAAACTTCAAGATGACAATGAGTAACAAAATTATATCGGTATTATTTGTAGTAAGCTCAGTTTTATCTGCGCAGACATTAGTAACTGTAAATGGTACTAAAATTACAAAAAATGANGTAGATACNATTCTTACGCAGGCAACGCAAGGAAGAATGAATCAATTAGAGCCAGAAAAACAAATAAAATTTAGAAAAGAAGTTTTACAACAGCTCGTTGCAAAAGCACTTATATACGATGATGCTAAAAAAACAGGTATTTTAAAGTCAAAAGAATTTAAGGCTGAATACAAAAAAATACAAGCAAAAGTAAGAAAAGAAGTAGCTATTCAAGTATGGCAACAAAAACAATTTGATAAGGTAAAAATTTCAAATGCAACATTACAATCTTATTATAAAAAAAACAAGGGTGAATATAAAGAACCCCAAAGTGTTCACGCACGTCATATTCTTGTAGCGACTGAATCTGAGACGAATGCTATTGTAAAAGAAATGAAAGGTTTAAAGGGGACTGCACTTAAGGCTAAGTTTATAGAATTAGCAAAAGCGAAGTCAACGGGACCTAGTAGTGTAGATGGTGGTNANNTAGGTACATTTGCANANGGTAANATGGTTCCNGAATTTAANAAANAAGTNTTNAATATGAAAGTTGGGACTATTTCTTCGGCTGTAAAAACACAGTTTGGNTACCATNTTATTTACCTAGAAAAGAAAAATAAGGCGAAAAANTTAACATTNAAAGANGTAAANCCTTTTATAGAACAACGNTTAAAAATGGANAAATTTAANANNGCTATGAAGTCAAAAATGAAATCACTCCAGAAAAAAGCTACTATCAAATAAANTCNCNTNTNNCATCTTCCATATCTAAGATTTTCTTAGATNNNAAAAANTTCTATGTTAAAAGAGATGATCTCGTAGATCCTTTTTTATCTGGAAATAAATTCCGAAAACTNTATACCCTTCTTCANACATCACAATCAAAATACAAAAAAATNATNTCNTATGGNGGAGCACAATCCAATGCAATGCTCGCTATTGCNTNTTTATGTAAGAAAAAANAATGGNGTTTTGAGTATTACACGAAGTCTNTTAGTAAAAGAGTTAAGGAACAAAANTTTGGTAATTTATATNNGTCTAAAGGCTTAGGAATGGAGCATAAAGAAATCCAAGACAAGTANTNTAAAGATTATATAGCCGCNCTAGGTGTGAACTACGATGAANATACTTTTTTNCTAGATCAGGGTGNAGCNGATAACTTAGCTCGCAAAGGTGTGAGNATTTTAGCACAAGAGATANTNGANTCTAAGCTAGATACAAAAGAGATAGCAATACCTTCTGGTACAGGAACAACAGCGCTNTATTTAGCCTTAGCCCTTCCNTGTGAGTATANAGTATATACCGTTGCTTGTATAGGGGATTCAGAGTACCTCAAAGAACANATGCAAGCCTTGGATACTTTACCAGAGAATCTTATAATTTTAGAGCCAAGGAAGAAGTATCACTTTGCCAAACCAAACAAGGATTTGTATCAAATGTATACAAAGCTTTTGTCCTGTGAAATAGAGTTTGATCTATTGTATGCTCCACTTATGTGGAAGGTTTTACAAGAACATAATTTAGAAAATATACTTTATATACATAGCGGTGGTGTGAGTGGAAATAAAAGTATGTTAGAGAGGTATAAACACAAGCGACTTGTTACTTAATAAAAGTCACTGTATCTTTTAATGAAGCTCGTTTAGGTTGATAAGTGTTAATTTTAGCTTCCTTATCTTCATATCCCAGGACTACACTATATAACAAGGCTAAATTTTCTGGCATATCTAATACCTTTGCAATAACCTTTCCAAATTCTGTTGTAGAACCTTGTGGACAGGTACTAATATCAAATTCTTGTGCTGCTAGCATCAAGCTTTGCATATATGCACCACAATCAATAAGCGCACCTTGCGCACCTTCTATATTAGCCTTATCTGTAAAGACAAAATAAACTGTTTGTGCTCCAAACCATCTAAAATTATCATGCCACATTTTAAGTCGTGTTTCATCATCTTTTCTATCAACTTCCATAAGCTTATAAAGACCAGAACCAGTTACAATTCTTCTTTTTTTATATGGATTAACCCAATTTACAGGGTAATATTGAATAAACTGGTCATGCTCGAGACCCTCATCCATTCTAGCGATAATCGCATCTCCAATATTTTTTAGCACCTCTTTGTTACTAATTGCCATTACTTTCCAAGGTTGCATATTCGCACCACTTGGAGTCATCGCGGCAGCATTTAAAATTTTTTCTTGAATATCTTGTGGTACTGCCTGTGGAAGATATGCTCTTTTTGATGAACGTTGAGTAATAGCATTAATAACTGTTGGCATAAAGTAAATCCTGAAATATGTTTTTGTAATTATAGCATAGCAAACTATGAAAAGAATATTTAGCGTAATGAGAGCCTACCTATGAACACATTAGACTAAGGTTACTTGACACTATATCACTCAATATGCTATAATGATTCTTACAAGACAGGAGGAATATATAATGAGTAAAATCTTTGAACAACTAACGCATAATATGACACAGGCGATAGAATCATCACTATCCCTTGCACTTCATAATAAGAACCAAGAAGTAGAACTCGTACATTTTTTATGGGCCTTACTCGCTAATTCTAATTCTATATTAAACCAAATGTTGAATAAAATGAACATAGATAAAATAGCAATAGAACTTGATGTAAAAAGCCTAGCACAAAAACTCCCTACGTCATCGGGAGTTACAAAGGAGAGTATTCGTTTATCAAAAAGTTTTGTGACAAGCCTCGAGAGTGCTGCAGGACTTATGACAAAAAACGGAGATAGTTATTTAGCAGTAGATACGTATGTCTTAGCGAATTTAAAAACTGAACCTCTGTCTACGATTCTTTCTAAGTATATAGATGTCTCAGAACTGGCAAAAAACTTAGAAAGTTCTCGTGCTGGACTTACCATAGATTCTCCAAGCTCGGATGAAAACTTAGAATCATTATCTAAATACGGGATTGACTTAACAACGCAGGCAAGTGAAGGGAAACTTTCTCCTGTAATTGGACGCGATGAAGAAATAACACGTATGATGCAAATTCTCATAAGAAAAACAAAAAACAATCCTATGTTACTTGGTGAACCTGGCGTTGGTAAGACTGCTCTTGTTGAGGGTCTCGCGCAAAGAATAAATGATGGGAATATTCCTACTTCATTAAAAAATAAAAGAGTGGTAGCACTTGATATGTCAGCACTTATAGCTGGTGCAAAATACAGAGGCGAGTTTGAAGATAGACTTAAAGCTGTCATAGATGAGGTAAAAGAAAATGGAAATATTATTCTTTTTATTGATGAGATACACACCATTGTTGGTGCTGGAGCAAGTGAAGGAAGTATGGATGCTGCAAATATTTTAAAACCAGCGCTTGCTCGTGGAGAACTTCATACTATTGGGGCTACTACACTTAAAGAGTATAGAAAATACTTTGAAAAGGACACAGCACTTCAAAGAAGATTTCTAAGTATTACCTTAGATGAGCCAACAGTGAACCAGTCTTTACAAATCCTTAGAGGAATTAAGCAAAGGTTAGAAACACATCATAATGTGACTATAACAGATAGCGCCCTTGTTGCAGCGGCAAAATTAAGTGACAGGTATATTGCAGATAGATTCTTACCAGACAAGGCGATTGATCTTATTGATGAGGCTGCAGCTGAGCTTAAAATGCAGATAGAATCAGAGCCAAATGTTTTAAGCGGGGCAAAGCGAAAAAGCTCAGAACTTCATGTTGAGCAAGAGGCGCTAAAAATGGAGCT
This sequence comes from Sulfurimonas sp., assembly GCA_016764205.1. The sequence continues at coordinate 6,461 of JAESSH010000007.1, read as the reverse complement.
AACACCTGCAAACGAAAAAAGACTCAAAGAGATTACAAAAGAATTGGCGGATGTAGAAGAAGAAGTGAGAAAACTTGAATCTCAGTTTCGCTCAGAAAAAGAAGTTTTTGAGAAAATATCAGCGATTAAAATAAAAATAGAATCAAAAAGAAGGGAAGCCGAGAGTGCAAAATCTTCATCAGATTTTAACCGCGCAGCTGAAATTGAATACGGAGAAATACCAGCACTTTTAGAAGAAGAAAAAGCAACGAATGAAAACTGGATAAAATTACAAGAAGCAGGCACACTCCTAAAAAATAAGGTGGATGAAGATGCTATTGCCTCCATAGTCTCAAGGTGGACACAGATACCAGTCAACAAAATGCTTCAAGGCGAAAAAGATAAAATCTTACATGTAGAGAGTGAATTAAATAAAGATGTAATTGGACAAGCAAAAGCTACACATGCTGTGGCAAGAGTAATCAAAAGAAACAAAGCAGGCTTATCCGATTCAAATTCTCCAATTGGAAGTTTTATATTTTTAGGACCAACAGGGGTGGGTAAAACGCAAACAGCTAAAACATTAGCTAAGTTTTTATTTGACAGTGAAGACTCTATGATTCGACTCGATATGAGTGAGTATATGGAAAAACAGTCTGTCTCTCGCTTAGTTGGAGCGGCTCCAGGGTATGTAGGATACGAAGAAGGCGGTCAACTCACAGAGGCGGTACGAAGGAAACCTTATAGTGTGATTTTGTTTGATGAGGTAGAAAAAGCACATCCAGATGTATTTAATATGCTCTTACAAGTACTAGACAATGGACGTCTCACTGACAACAAAGGTGTCACAGTTGATTTTACCAATACAATTATTATTTTAACATCAAATATAGCAAGTGATAAGATTATTAATGCGAAGCCTGAAGATAATCATGAAGAATTAGTTATGAGTGAATTAAAGCAATTTTTTAAACCTGAGTTTTTAAATAGACTCGATGATGTAGTTATTTTCAATACCTTAGGTAAGGCAGAGATTGTAGATATTATAGATATATTTTTTGCGAGCATTGTCAAAAAAGTTGAACAAAGAGATATTAGCATTACTTTAACAGATGAAGCGAAACGCTATATTGCCGAAGCAGGGTTTGACCCTATTTATGGTGCACGCCCACTTAAGCGTGCCTTGCATGAGATTGTAGAAGACAGGTTAGCAGACTTAATTTTAGAAGGTAAAGTTGCTGAGGGGTCGAATGTTCGGTTTCATGTGAATGAAGGCGAGATTGAAGTAAGTATAGGTTAAGCAATTTTTATGTATAATTTCGGACTTAAAAGTAAGCATGGTTTACTATGCGTGGGCTTCCTGCCGAAGGAAACTAAGCGTTAGCGTAAGATGAGGGACTTCGTTCCTTATCTGTACCAAATTAAATAAAAGAGGATATGTCAAATGAAAAGAACATACCAACCCCATAATACACCTAGAAAAAGAACGCATGGTTTTCGTGCAAGAATGGCTACTAAAAATGGTCGTAGAGTTTTAAATCGTAGAAGAGCTAAAGGTCGTAAAAGATTGTCAGTTTAAGTGGATTTAATACACTAAAGCTTCATAAGGAGTTTCAGTATATTTATAAAAAAGGGAAAAACCAACACTCAGGGAGTGTTGTTCTCTTTTTTCTTCCTCAAAAAGGAATTCGCAAAATAGGTTTTACAGCTACGAAAAAAATTGGTAATGCTGTAAAACGAAATAGAGCAAAAAGGAGACTTCGCGCTCTTTTTTGTGAACAGTCTCAAAACCTCACTGATGGTACTTATATTTTTGTTGCTAAAGGCGCAATTATAGAAATAGAATCCTCAAACCTTTCAAAAGATTTTACTAAGGTTATTTCTCGCTCAAAAGCATTTCTTTCATGATTCGCATATTTTTATTAAAAATTTTATGGCTCTACCAGAAGTTTTTTACTCTCATTGGATTTGCCTCATGTCGTTATTATCCATCTTGTAGTGAATTTGCACGATTAAATTTCGAAAATAATTCAATTTCAAGTGCTTTTTACCACTCTTTTACTAGAATACTACGATGTAATCAATTGTTTGATGGAGGGATAGAATATCCACTNCTTGATAAACTTNAAACNNAGCCNGCAAAGCTNGAANTTGAGACAATAAAATATTGGTTGGTNCCAAATAAAAAAAACCGTTTTTACATTATAAAAAATTTTTCATATAAAGGGTAACCGTGTTAGAAAACATGTCAGCAAACCAAAGATTGATGGTTGCAGTAGCACTATCAATAATTTTTTTCGTAGGATATACAGCAATTTTTCCACCAGCTCAACCAGTAGACTCAGAAGTTAATCAAACACAAGAAGTAGCAAGAAGCCAAGATACTAGCTTAACACAAGCACAGCAAAGAGTTGAAGATGCAACAGGTCACACTATTTCAAAACAAGATAAAATTGCCTCAACAGCTTCAAATGATATTGTAACGATAACAAATAGTAAGTTTATTTTAAAACTAGACACCCTGGGTCGCATTAGCTCAAAAGAACTTTTAGAAGAAAGATTCAATGACAAAGATGAAAACCATGCGCAGTTGATACCAGCTTTTGCAACAAAACCATTGTTTGTAAGATTTTTAGAAGAAGAGTTAAATAGAGAAGCAACTTCAATTCCTTATACTGCCTCCGTGAGTGAGGTTACTTTAGCAGGTGAGCCTCAAAAAGTTACCTTAACACAAAAACTTTCATCTTTAACAGTAACAAAAGAATTGACTTTTTATGAGGATGGGCATTATGATGTTGTTGTTTCATTATCAGAAGATAAAAGATACTTTATTTACTTAGGTCAACGTCCTGAGGTAACAGAGCAGATGATGACTGTTAGTGGTGCAATGATTTATACTGATGATGAAATAGTAACTATTGTAGAAGATGGTGATGCAGAGGATAGAAAATCATTTTCAGGTGTTGAGCTTATTTCTGCCTTTGATCAGTATGCAGCAACAATTATGTATGGCTTTTCTAAAGACACACAGATTATACTTGAACGTGATAGAGATGATAACCCAGTAGTTTACTTTGATGCACTTCAAACAATGAAGTTTCATGGTTATGTGGGTCAAAAAGAATATAAAGTACTAGAAAGTATAAATCCTGTACTCACCAATGCTATTGAATATGGTTGGTTTACATTTGCAGCCAAACCATTGTTTGCATTTCTCTCTTGGTTGTATTCAATCTTTGGAAACTGGGGTTGGTCGATTGTCGCATTAACGCTTGTTATTAGAGCTATTCTTTATCCTCTTACCTACAAGGGTATGATGTCTATGCAAAAGATTAAAAAGATATCACCACAGATTAAAGAACTTCAAGCAAAACACAAGGGTGATCCACAGCGTATGAATAAGGCTGTAATGGATATGTATAAAAAACATAATGCAAATCCTCTTGGTGGGTGTTTACCAATGGTCATGCAAATTCCTGTATTTTTTGCTATTTATCGTGTTTTACTTAATGCTGTAGAATTGCAAGGCGCTGAGTGGATTTTATGGATAACTGANCTTTCTCGAATGGATCAGTATTTTGTTCTTCCAATATTAATGGGTGCATCGATGTACTACCAACAAAAACTTACTCCGAGTAACTTTACTGATCCTATACAAGAAAAAGTATTTAAATTTTTACCAGTAATATTTACATTTTTCTTTGTAACATTTCCAGCTGGTTTAGTCCTTTACTGGTTTGTTAATAACCTTTTCTCAATNGGACAACAGTTTATTGTAAATGCACAATTTAAAAATGCAAATGATGCTGAAGTNGCACTTGCNAATACAAAAAAATCAGAAAGAAAAGCTGATAAACAAGATGGAGATAAATAATGCTTAAGATAGAAGCAGTNACACTTGAAGAAGCGTATNAAAAAGCTGCTAGTTCTCTTAGATGCTCAGTTACAGAACTTCGAATTGANGTTGTCCAAATCCCAAGTAAGGGTTTTTTAGGACTCTTTAAAAAGACTGCTATCATTGTAGCTGTAAAAGAGATAAAAGAAGAAACTAGAAAGAAAAGTGATGTCACAAGAGACACCAAAAAACGTGAAGTCTTAGAAGAAAAAACTATACAAAAGTCACNACAAAGANCAAAAGAAACAACACCACAAAGAGCAAAAGAAACAACACNGGCAAAGCCAAAAAAACAATCAAAAAAAGAACCGTCTCCTTCGAAAAATAAAGTGCAAAAAAAAGAACATATTTTAAATNATACGATAATGCCGATCTCATTTGTAAGTACACAAGATGATGAAGATGAGTATGGAGATGTATCAAACTATTTAGCAGATTATGAAGATGAGACAGACTTTTGCGAAGAGACGCAAGGAAAAGGCATTTGTGAAATTGTGGATCAGGTTAAAGAAGATATAAACACGCTTTTTGATATGACATGTTTTAAAATAGAAAGTATAGACGTAAGTGTTCATAATGAAGACACACTTTTAGTAGAATTTAAAGGTGAAGATGCAGCACTTCTTATTGGTAAAGAAGGGTACAGATACAAGGCTTTATCGTATATGATTTTTAATTGGTTAAACACAAAATACCAAGTACAACTACGTTTAGAAATTGCAGAATTTTTAATAAACCAAGAAGATGCGATTAAAAAATATTTAGTAGGTATTTGTGAAAGTATAGATAGGGATGGTCGTGCACAAACGAAGATTCTTGATGGTGTTTTAATTCAGATTGCCTTGAATGAACTTCGTGAGAGATACCCTAATAAATATGTGGCAATGCGCTCAACTCGTGATGGGTTAAAATACATTATAATCAACGACTACCATAATAGCTAAATGGATACAGATACAATAGCAGCCATTGCTACNGCGAATGGTATAGGCTCTATTGCTATCATNCGNTTANGNGGTGANAAAGCTCTCNNTATAGNAAANCANCTCTCNCTCCAAAAGAACTTTTCTCCAAGNTATGCAACTTTAACAAANATTTATAATGATGAGAATACGCTTTTAGATGAAGTTATTNTCATTTATTTTCAAGATCCTTTTTCTTTTACTGCAGAGGACGTTGTTGAGATTCAATGTCATGGTGGTTTTATTGTTGCACAGAGTATTTTAAAAGCAACACTTAAAGCAGGGGCAAGACTAGCAACACCAGGAGAATTTTCAAAACGTGCTTTTTTTAATGGACGTATAGATTTAAGTGAAGCAGAAGCAATTGCACAACTTATTGAAGCAAAAAATGAAGACGCAGCGAAGATTCTTGCCAGACAAATGAAGGGCGCTCTTAAAGAGTATATTGAAAAAATACGAGATGATATTATTCATATTTTGGCATATTCTGAAGTAAGCATTGATTATGCTGAAGAAGACTTGCCGCAAGATTTAGTGGCTCAAATCAAAGAAAAACTAGATGAACTAGCAAAGTCACTTAAGACAACACTTTATGCTTCAAAAGCAAGAGAAGGTTTGATGCAAGGTTTTCGTGTAGCTATTGTTGGAAAACCAAATGTTGGCAAATCCTCACTTTTAAATGCACTCGTAAATTATAACCGTGCCATAGTAAGTGAAATCGCAGGAACAACAAGAGATACTATAGAAGAACAGGTAAAGATTGGTACACACCTCATTAGGATTGTGGATACTGCTGGAATTAGAGAAGCAAATGATGAGATAGAAAAGATAGGTATACAGAGAAGTTTAGAAGCCATAGAGCAGAGCGATATTGTGTTAGCCTTATTTGATGATTCAAGGGACTTTGATGAAGAGGACGAACAAATACTTGCACTCACACGAGCAGATACAGAAGATAAGAAAGTTCTTTATGTGAAAAATAAAATAGACTTAGAATCTAAATTTTCTACTGACAAGGTGAAGTTTGATTTAGCCTTAAACTCCAAAGATAATGTAGATGTATTAATCGAGGCTCTTAAAGAGATAATGGACACAACAAATACTTCGGATGAAATGATGCTTATCTCACAAAGACAAATAACAGCTGTGCAAAATACTCTGATAAATATAGAAGAATCTTTTTCCCCTTTAGATGACCAAGAATTAGAGATATTTTCTTTTCATCTTAATGAGGCAGTTAAAGAGATGGCAAGTATTACCAGACCATTTGACAATGATGAAATGCTTGATAAAATGTTCGGTTCTTTTTGTTTAGGAAAATAGTTGAAATATCTTGCAATTGATTTAGGACTTAAAAGAATAGGACTTGCATACTCTGCGCATGAGAGTATAGTCACTCCACTTCAAGCCATTATTCGTAAAAATAGGAATCAAGCCTCAGATGAAGTAAAAAAAGTGCTTAAAGAGTGGGAAATAGACTCTATTGTAATTGGTATTCCATTAGGCGGAAGTAGTGAAGATGAAATGCGTCGACGTATTACGCACTTTATGGGCTTAGTTGATTTTGAGGGGGAAGTATTTTACCAAGATGAGGCAGGAAGTTCTAAAGAAGCCGAAGCACTCAT
>JAESSH010000006.1 GCA_016764205.1 Sulfurimonas sp. | reverse complement strand
TCTCTTCGTTTTATTGAATATATGGAAAATAAATTTGCAGATAAAGAGATACAGGGCTTAAAATCTTTTGAAATTTTAAAAACTCTCTCACAAAAATATAGCTTTAGTGATGATGGTTTCGATGGAACTTCTCCCGCGCATTATTATACAATGGAAGATGGGTATAGGTTTGGAATAATAGAGCCTTATGGAGATGACTTTTGTAAAAAATGTAATCGTATCAGGTTAACAGCTGAGGGTAATCTTATTCCATGTCTCTATTTTGATGAGGCGATGAGTATTGCGCAAAGTGTTAAAAATAATAATGCGAGCGAGGCAAGAGCAGTACTTAAAGAAGTTGTACGAACAAAACCTGAAAAAAACCGTTGGGGAGAAAATGAAGTTTCTTCACGTGCTTTTTATGAAACAGGTGGATGAAATGAAAAAAAGGTATATACTTTGTTGTATTTAGTAGAACATTTTTACTCGATTCAAGGTGAGGGGAAATATACGGGAACACCATCACTTTTTTTACGCTTTGGTGGCTGTAATATGAAATGTGAGGGTTTTGGATGTAGTGAAACCTCTGATAGTGGGGTAAAGGTTCTAGGCTGTGACACAGTGTATGCTGTAAACAAAGAACACTTTTCACATACTTGGGCGCCAATAAACAAGGTAGAGGAACTTTTAAATATATTTGACTTTTATGAACTTCCTCCCTTTGTGGATATTGTCTTAACAGGTGGAGAGCCTCTTATTTACGCAAATGAGAAAATATTTATAGATTTTTTAAATGCACTTCATGCTAATGGACACAGAATTACATTTGAGACAAACGGTTCCTTGGATGTAGACTTTTTAAAATACCCAGTGTATAAAGAGTGTGTATTTGCTTTGTCTATTAAGTTAAGTAACTCAAATGAAGCACTTAAAAAAAGAGTAAATGGAGATGTTATTCATTCTCTCGCTTCTTTTGCTAAAGAGGCTTTTTTTAAGTTCTCTATAGATGTAAAGTCTATAAACCTAGGGCTTGAAGAGGAGATAAACAATATAATTATTCATGCTCCTAAAACAAAGGTGTACTGCATGCCATTAGGTGGCAGCAAAGAAGAAGTTGAAAGAAATACAGAGCCACTTATAGAGTTTTGTAAAACAAAAGGATATAATTTTTCAGATAGATTACACATTAGAATCTGGGATAAGAATAAAGGAGTTTAGATTTCTCTCTGCGATAGCAGAAGCTTTAGTGACTGAGTAGAGTCTGGACGTGTTCAGATTCTACGAGAAAAAAGAATAAAATTGTCTCTGCGATAGCAGAAGCTTTAGTGACTGAGTAGAGTCTGGACGCGTTCAGATTCTATGAGAAAAAGGATATTATATGATTATTCGTAAATTATTTAAATTTGAAAATGCTCATATTGTTCGTGGTTGCTCAAGTGAGCGATGTAGAAGTTCGATTCATGGGCATTCATATAAGGTGGAGCTTTTATTTGCGTCTGATTATTTAGACAATGGTCATATGGTGTATGACTTTGGTCTTATGAAGCAGAATATGAAAGCACTTGTAGATAGCTTTGATCATGCCATAACCTTATGGAACGGGGATGATAAAGAGTACATAAAAGATATGAAAAAGTACTCTCAGCGTTGGATAACTCTTCCCGTTTCACCCTCAGCAGAACAGTTTTCACGGGTAATCTTTGTAATGATAGACACACTTTTAAAACAAACAAACAGTATAAATGGTGAGAAAAATGTAAGCTTAGACAGTATCATCGTGCATGAAACACAAACAGGATATGCTCAATGTTTTAAAGAAGATGCGTATTCGCAAAAGATGGGGATAATTAAACTAGAAGATATTATCTTTTCTTCTACTATAAAAAATGACTGGGGAGATAGCGAGCTTTTTGAAAAACTCAAATCTGGTGAGACTTTTATAAACCCAAAAAGTGTTTAGACTCCAGTGACTAAGTTCACTTGTTTTTTGCTTGTAAAACAAAACTGTGTTGCAATGATTTTCACATAGCTCTCTTTTTGCAGTATCTCACAATCTTCATGAATCATAATATACGCATTTGATGCTCCAAGTGGGGAAACCATTCCCGGTGCAAATTTTTCACATACATTAAAGTATTCCCCATCAAAAAAACCAGGAACAAGGTTTCTTCTTCCTTTTTTAAGCCTATATTCTTTTTTTATTTTTGCTTGAATTGTATTTATATATTTTGATCTACTTCCACTCAGTGCTAAGATAATACTTTGTCCAAAAAGCTCAAAGTTGAGGGCCGCAGCTAAGGGATTTCCGGGTAGGTTTAAAACAAGAGTGTTAGCAATTTTCCCAAGAGTAGTTGGTTTACCTGGCTTTATTGCGACCTTATCAAAGAAGACATTACAGCCAAAAGATGCAAAAGCTTCTTTTACAAAGTCTGCATCACCAACACTCACTCCACCACTTGTAATAATAAGGTCAGAATCTAAAGCACTACGAACATGCTCCTTTAAGCTGCTAAGAGAATCAACAGCAGTACCTATAAAGTCGACTTCACATCCTAGCTCTAATGCACGTGCAGTGAATGTAGGAGTGTTTGTATTATACACTTGGTGTGACTCAAGTGTCTGGGAGTGCATCTTTAACTCACTTCCAGAGGCAAAGAGAGCAATGCGAGGTTTTTTATAAACCTTTATATGGCTTATTCCTTGGGACGCTAAGAGTGTTATCTGATGGGCACCCAGTTTATCTCCACATAAGAGTAGTGTATCTCCTATATTAATATCTTCTCCCATTCGACGTATATGTCTTGCCTGTGTAAGTTTAGCTGGTAATATAACACTATTTGGAGATTTTATAGTAGCTTCAGTATCTTCTTTAGGAACTACACACTCACAGCCTTCAGGAATTTTAGCTCCAGTCATAATCTTGATAGCATGCCCTACTTTTAAAATGACATTTGACTTATCCCCTGCAAAAACAGTATGTTCGACAGAAACAGTCTTAGTAGCATCACAGACTTTGACGGCATATCCATCCATAGCGGAGTTGTCAAAGGGAGGTAGGTTATGTGTAGCTACTATGTTCTGAGCAAGTATATGTCCAAGGGATTTTTCTAAGGGTAAAATTTTAATTGACTTTGTTTTGCTTTGCTTATATATAATTTCTAATGCTTCTTCTACTGTAACAGCCATTTTTTACCTCAAATTCACTATACTTTCATTATGAATGAAATGTATGAGATGAGTATTGTAACACATTACTATAGTGTTATTGGGATTTTAATAGTCATAGTGATGAATTTTTTTATGTTGTATAGGGCGAGTAATATTCCTTCATATCAGAGGCAAATGAGCCTTTTTACTCCTCTAGGTTCACTAGCCCTTGGCTCAGTTATTTTTACAGGGACTATTATGATGGCTGCTAAGCATCTTGATTTTACGCTTGAGAACATTGTAATGATTCTCTTTGCTTTTTTTATGATCGTATCTGAAGTAAAACGCGTGAAAAATTTAAAATATTTACGGAGTGGACTGGAACAATATAAAAAATATGCCAGAAACATACTTCTTCTTGAAGCTTTTTTAACCCTAGGTATATCTGCATGGATGCTCTCTTGATTTATATACTACTTGATGAAAAACCAATACAAAAGCTAAGTCTAGAATAGGATACTTTTTGTTTAGCTACTCTAATGGTACTAGGTTCAGAATCAGTACTAGTTGCGGTAGTTAAGTAAAATATTACTTTAAAGTTTATTTGGATATAATCCCATTCATAAAAAATCTGCACCCATACGGATTTAAAAATTATATAGATAGACGTATACAAATCGTGTATCAAAAGGCAAAAAAATGAGAAAAGAACTACACCCAGAATTTATAACGTGTAAAGTAACATGTGCATGTGGTAATAGCTTTGAGAATAAAGCAGTTGAAGATACACTTAACATTGATATTTGTTCAGAATGTCACCCATTTTTCACAGGTTCTGAGAGAATGGTAGATACTGCAGGTAGAATCGAGAAGTTTAACGCTCGTTATAACAAAAAATAGTACAAGGATGTTTCTCGCCAAAGGCGTAGCTTTAGTGTTTGAATATAATTCGGACTTGTTCGGATTGTGTGAGTAATGCTAAGTCTCGTTCCAACTCCGATTGGAAATATAGGCGATACATCTCTTAGAGCCATTGAGGCTCTAAGTAATGCAGATGTACTCCTTTGCGAAGATACTCGCGTTACAAAAAAACTCATACACATTTTAAAAGAACGCTATCAAACACAGTTTAAAGAAAATCAAGAATTTATTGCACTGCACTCTCATAATGAACAATCATTTGTCCAAAAACTAGAACCATCTTTTTTTGAGCAAAATATTGTGTATGTAAGCGATGCTGGTATGCCAGGGGTAAGTGACCCTGGGCAAATATTAGTTCGTTACGCAATAGATAATGAAATAGAATATGACGTACTTCCTGGAGCAAACGCACTTTTAACTGCCTTTGTAGCAAGTGGCTTTGTACAAACGAAAATGCTTTTTTTTGGCTTTTTAGACCATAAAGGTGATTCTAGAACTATAGGACTCCAGACAGCTCTTCATAACGGCTTTACCACTATCTTATATGAATCACCCCATAGACTTGAAAAGTTACTTTTAGAAATAAAGCAAGTTGCACCTGCTAGAGAAATATTTTTAGCAAAAGAGTTAACAAAAAAGTATCAAAGGTATGTTCATGGAAATGCCCAAGAGGTTTTACAAAAACTCGATGGTAATTTTCGTGGTGAGTGGGTTGTTGTACTTAGGTCGGCAGAGCAACATAGCCCTTCAGCTGTAAGTGAGAAAGATATTTTAGCACTTGATTTACCAAAAAAAGTACAGGCAAAGCTTATTTGTAAAATAACTGGAGAAAATACAAAAGAGTGTTATGCCCGACTGTTATCACTTTAGAATCTGCTCACTAACCGCGATTTAACTTTTTTTAGATAGAATACTTTTATGTTAATTTATGCAAAGCAACCAATATATTATTTAATAAACAATTATCCACAGATGATCAAGACACTTTATTTAGTAAAAGAACTTGAAAAAAAAGAATACTCAAGGCTTATGAAGATGGGTTTTGAAGTAAAAAGAATTCCAAATGAAGCTGCACAAAAAATGTGTAAAAATGCTTCACATCAAGGCTTTTTAGCAGAGGTAAGTGATTTTAAACCACATACGTACAAACTCTTTTTACGTAAAAATTTCGTTCTTGTTTTATCAGGACTCACAGATGTTGGCAATATCGGAGCAATTGTGAGAAGCGCATATGCCTTAGGTGTTGACTCGATTATAGCCTGTGGCGTAAAGCAACTAGCCTTTGACGGTATTGTGCGTTCGAGTACAGGAGCTTTATTTGATATGCCTTTTGCAATAGAACATAATGTACATGATGTTCTCAATGATTTTAAAATGTCTGGATTTACAATCTATGGTGCAGATATGAGCGGTGAAAATATTAAAGACGTAGAAATAAAAGAAAAAAGAGTATTAGTACTGGGAAGTGAAGGGGAAGGTCTTACTTCTCGGGTTCTATCAAAACTAGACAAAAAGGTAAGCATAAGTATGGCACATCAATTTGATTCACTTAACGTAAGTGTAGCNGGAGCAATCTTAATGGATAGAATGAGGATAGGAGANAATGCATAATGGACGATAATNTAAAACTTTTAAGAGATAGGGGTGCNCAAACAATTCATAATGAAACACATATATCAAGAGAGTATGTACAAGCAATCATTCATGAAACATTTGACAGTTTAAAAAGTGTNCAGTTTATGGGTTTTGTGTCAATCTTAGAAAGAGAATATAANATTGACNTAAGTGACTTACGTGAAAAAGGNAGAGCANACTTTAAAGAAGAAAATGAAAAGCTACAAAAGCGTGAACAAATGTTTATTTCCTCGAAGAAAAAAACAGGGAATGCAAAAATATATATTATTTTAGGAGTGGTGCTTTTTGGAGCCTTTATATATATGAGTCCTGTAACAGAAGAGTTTACAAAATTAGATGATACAAAAATAAATACTGTAACAAAAAACCTAGAGATACTTCCTACGCTAAAAGCAAAAAGTATAGTAGAAGAAAATAATGAAACCAAAAAAATTCTTAGTGGTGTTGTTGAGCTGAATGCAAGTAGAGAAAAAGAAGTAGTTGCAGAAGTAGTACCCGAACCAGAAATAGTGAGAACCTTGAAAATCTTACCAAAACGTAAAATCTGGGCAGGTTATATAAATATAAAAACAAACCAAAAACACCAAAAGATTTTTAGAAAAGAATTTGCACTCGATACGAGTAAGGATTGGTTATTACTCTTTGGTGCTGGTACTGTTAAGCTTGANGTGAATGAAGAAAAANTNCAATTTTCTTCCCAACAAAATATGAGATTTAAGTATGTAGATGGAAACTTCACTAAAATTACAGTTATTGAGTTTAAAAGTTTAAATAAGGGAAGTAAGTGGTAAAGATACTTGTAGTTTCTTTTTTTCTTGTTGTATCCCTTTTTTCGCAAATGAGTTTTGAAGATGGACAAAGTACAGAACAAGAAAATGCTTTAATTGAAAAAATAAAAACATTTGTAAGTGAAAAGGATTTTACTAAAAATGAAAGCTTTATCAAGTTAATTTTTTCTCCACAAGCGAATTTTTATAGACAAGAAAGAGTAAACGTTGTTAAAGTAGTGCAAACACTTAAAAACAATGGATTACTTAATCTTTTTTTTGCTTCGCCCCAAGAGCTTCGTTTAAGTTTTAAGACAAATGGTTCACCACTGTTTTTTGTGAAAATAATGGGGGATACACTTCGAAATATTGGTTATTATCGTTATGTGACTATGGAGTCTCACCTTAATAGTTCTGAGTTTATTTGGACAATAGCACTTCAAGCAGAATACGCAACTGACCCTTTAATCATGCAAGAGGAATTAAAAAAAAGTGGATGTGCCATTGTTGATATAAATAGAAAAACAAGAACGAGTTGGGAATATAGTATTGATATGAGCCAAGGTAGATTAAATGTAGCTTCGCTTAAAAATGGCAAAAAAGTAGAGTTAAGAAGATCTTTATATGCACATTGGCTGAATGTATCTAAGATACAGAATTTAAAAATAAAAAGTTCTTTTAGAGATCGTTGGTTTCCAAAAATAACATACTATGACAAACAATTGCATTTACTAAAAGTAATAGAAAAAGAAAAAAGAACACGAACACTTTTTTTACGTATACCAAGTAATGCAAAATACATTAAGATTGATGATATGTATACACTTAAAAATGTAAGAGATATATTAACACTTGAGCCAAGTGGTTCAAAATAATGAGAAGAGATAAGGACAAGAAGAATGTTTGACGAAATTCAATTTGATAAAATGAAGAGATTACCAAAATATGTTTTTGCTGAGGTCAATGAATTGAAGATGCAAGAACGTAGAGCTGGTAGAGATGTCATTGATTTTTCGATGGGGAACCCTGATGGGGATACTCCAGAGCATATTCGTGCAAAACTGATAGAATCAGCGCAAAAGACAAAAACACATGGGTACTCTGTGTCAAAAGGTATTCCCAAGCTTTTAAAAGCAATCGCAGATTGGTATGAAAGAAGATACGATTGTATACTAGATCCTGAGACAGAATGTGTTGCAACAATGGGTTCTAAAGAGGGTTATGCGCATCTTACATATGCTATAACAAATCCGGGGGATGTTGCTGTTGTTCCTGATCCAACCTATCCAATTCATGAGTTTTCTTTTATCTTAGCTGGTGGAAATGTTGTTAAGTTTGGAATAGATTTTGATGAAAAATACAGACTCAATGAAGATAAATTTTTTCAAGATTTAGATCGTGTGTTTAAAGAAAGCTCACCTGCGCCAAAGTATGTTTTAGTCAACTTCCCGCATAATCCGACAACGGTAACAGTTACACAAGATTTTTATGTTCGTCTTGTNGCAATGGCGAAAGAGAAAAGATTTTATGTAGTCTCAGATATAGCATATGGAGACATAACATTTGATGGCTATAAAACACCATCAATTATGAGTGTTCCTGGTGCAAAAGATGTCGCAGTTGAGAGCTTTACGCTTTCAAAGTCGTATAATATGGCTGGCTGGCGTGTTGGCTTTTTTGTTGGAAATCCTAAACTTATAGGAGCATTGCAAAAAATCAAATCATGGTTAGACTATGGTATGTTTACGCCGATTCAAGTAGCAGCTACAGTGGCGCTTAATGGTGATCAACAATGTGTTTTAGACATTACAGCAAAATATAATCATAGACAAGAGGTCTGTATAGAAGCATTTAGTAGAGCTGGGTGGCATTTAAAGAAAAATCAGGCAAGTATGTTTATTTGGGCAAAAATGCCAGAATGTGTTATGCACTTAGGTTCATTAGAGTTTTCAAAAAGACTTCTTATTGAGGCTGGTGTATGCGTAGCTCCAGGCATTGGATTTGGTGCTTATGGCGAGGGATATGTTCGCATAGCACTGATTGAAAATGACAATAGAATTCGCCAAGCAGCAAAAAATATAAAAACATTTTTAAAACAATTTGAAAAAGAGAGTAAGTAATGGTTAAAGTTGGAATTATAGGTGTTGGAACAGTTGGAACAAGCGTTTCTCAAATTTTAAAAGATAACGCTGATATTATCTCTGCAAGAGCGGGTGTAGATATTATTGTCAAAAGTGGTGTTGTTAAAAACCTTTCTAAAAAAAGGGACTTAGATATAACTATTACTGACAATATAGATGATATTTTAAATGACTCTGAGATTGACATAGTAGTTGAACTTATGGGTGGAGTGGAAGAGGCTTTTGAGGTTGTAAAACGTGCCTTAGAATCAGGTAAAGCAGTTGTAACAGCAAACAAAGCACTTTTAGCTTACCATCGTTATGACTTACAAGAAATAGCAAAAGATATTGCCTTTGAGTATGAAGCAGCTGTTGCTGGTGGGATTCCTATTATTAGCGCACTTCGTGATGGTTTATCTGCGAATCATATAGAATCTATTATGGGAATCATGAACGGTACTTGTAATTACATGATGACAAAAATGGAGAAAGATGGTGTAGGTTATGATGAAATCTTACAAGAAGCACAAGATTTAGGCTACGCTGAAGCTGATCCTAGTTTTGATGTTGGTGGTTTTGATGCTGCACATAAACTACTTATCTTAGCCTCTATTGCTTATGGAATCGATGCAAAACCTGAAGATATCTTAATCGAGGGAATTGAAAATATTTCTCAAGATGATATTGCTTTTGCAAAAGAGTTCGGTTACGCTGTAAAACTTTTAGCGATAGCAAAAAAAGATGCAAATGAAGTTGAGCTTCGTGTTCATGCCTGTTTAATTAAGCAAGAAGAGATGATTGCTAAAATTGATGGTGTTATGAATGCTATTTCAGTTGTTGGAGATAAGGTAGGCGAAACACTTTACTATGGTCCGGGTGCAGGTGGAGATGCGACTGCTTCTGCTGTTGTTGCAAATATTATTGATATTGCAAGAAGTGGAAAGTCTGCTCCAATGCTTGGGTTTGACAGACCAATGGAAGGGGAAAAACTCACACTGAAACCAATAGCAAATATTGAGTCAAGATACTACCTTCGTATTAATGTCTCAGATAAGGCCGGAGTATTAGCTCGTATAACAAAAATATTTGAAGAAAATAATATTTCAGTCGAAACTATGCTTCAACGTCCTTCAAATGGAGACTCAGCTAACTTACTTATTTCTACGCATAATGCCATAGAATCAAATATTCAAAAGATGATAAGTAGTTTGGAATCTTTAGACTTTGTAAATGCTAAACCTGTAATGATTAGGATAGTGTAAACACGTGAAAATCTTAATCACAGGAGCAAGTAGTGGTTTAGGTGAAGAACTTGCTCGAAGATATGCTCAACCTGAGAACTCACTTATTCTTCTTGCGCGTCGAGAAACTCGTCTCTATCAGTTACAAAAAGAGTTATCTGGCACTTGCAAGAGTGTAGAGATACTTGTCTGTGATGTAACTGACTTTACAAACTTACAAAAAAAAATAACAAGCATCGGCTCTGTAGATATGGTCATTTTAAATGCTGGAGTCTCAGCTGGACATTCACAAGAAATTATTTCATTTGAGAGTTTTAAAAATACCTATGATGTAAATGTATTAGCCAATCATGCTATTTTAGAAGTTTTATTGCCAAGGTTTGAAGAGCAAAAAAGCGGTAAGATTGTTTTTATATCTTCACTCGCTTCACTCATTTGTCTTCCATCCTCACAAGCATACAGTTCATCAAAAAGTGCCATTAGCGCATATGCTGAAGCCTTAAGGTACAAGTATGCCAAGAGTAATATTAAGGTCATAAATATTCTTCCAGGATTCATTAAAAGTGAAATGACAGATAAAAACAAATTTAAAATGCCCTTTCTTTTAAGTACAGAGGAGGGTGTTTCTCACATCATTAAAGCAATTGAAAAAGAAAAAAGAGTGTATGCTTTTCCACTAAGATTGTATGGGATTATTTCAGNANTTAATNTACTTCCAAAATTTTTACGAGAAAAAATTATAACAGCTNCATTCGNGCGAAGCGTGTAAGTTGAGNAGNNNNAAAGGAAATATNGCAGAAGANAAGGCCTGTGAATTTCTTAGTAACCTAGGCTATGAAATNCAAGANAGAAATTTTTATTCTCGTTTTGGGGAGATAGATATTATTGCTACTAAAGATAAAGTTTTTCATTTTGTTGAAGTAAAAAGTGGACTCGATTATGAATCTGCTATACAAAATATAACTCCTCAAAAGCTTTCAAAATTTATAAAAACAGTGCATGTGTATTTAAAAAAGAATGCCTTGGATGTTGATTATATGATTGATGCTCTAATTGTAACTCCGAAAAGTATACAACGTATAGAAAATATTACCCTTTAGTCTAATCTTTAAAAGGATATAATTTTATAAAAATTATTTGGCTAAAAGCCAACGCTTTAGTGACCACAGCGGTCCAAGCGGAATAAAAGGAACATGTTCCTTTTATGGGAGATACAAATGCAAGCAAAAATATTCTTTGGTTCAAAAGAAGCAACAAAAGAAAACCTTAGTGAGAGAAAAAGCCCCTTTAATGGTAAGGTTGTCTCCTACGCCCCTATTTGTAATGTTGATGATACAAATAAGGCTTTAAAAATTGCACAAGATGCTACAAAAGTTGCTAAGGCTTCAACACTTTCGCAAAGATGTGCATGGCTTTTAGATGTTGCAAAGAAACTGGCCCAAAACAAAGAAGATATTGCGCAAACTATTACGAACGAAGTAGCAAAGCCTATAACTTTTGCGCGTATTGAGGTAGAGAGATGTATAGAAACTCTTACTTTATCTGCTGAAACTATGCGTACGATGCACGGAGAAACTATTAACACAGATGCAATGCCTAGTGGAAAAAAAACACTTGCGTATTTTTCACGTGTTCCCGTTGGAGTTGTGGTGTGTATTACCCCTTTTAACTTTCCTCTTAATCTTGTAGCGCATAAACTAGCTCCTGCCTTAGTAGCAGGCAATACTGTTGTACTAAAACCAACACCTGAAGCACCTCTAACTGCCTATAAATTTGCTAAGTTATTTATTGAATCAGAGTTTGCTATTAAAGATGCCTTGTCAGTTATCTATGGTGATGCTGAGGTTGGAGGGGCACTTGTAAGCTCAGATATTCCTCGTGTTATTAGTTTTACAGGTTCAGTTCCTGTAGCAGAGATTATTACAAGGTCTGCGGGTATCAAAAAAGTTGGTCTTGAACTTGGTGGTAATGCTGCCACTTTTATTGATTCTAGTGCAGATTTAAATCTAGCAGCGAGTAGATGTGCCTTAGGTGCTTTTGTAAATTCAGGACAGGTTTGTATTTCTTTACAGCGTATTTATGTGCATGAAGATATTTACGATGCCTTTGCAATGAAGATGGCTGAGGAAACAAAAAAACTCGTTGTAGGCTCTCCTTATGAGGAAGACACATTTATGGGTCCTCTTATTGATGATGAGGCAGCTGTTCGTGCAATGGCTTGGGTAGAGTCAGCTATAGAAGAGGGCGCAAAGCCACTCTTAGAGCCTAAACGCGAAGGAAGGATGTTTTACCCTTGTGTGATGGCTAACATCCATGATGAGATGGCTATAGTCTGTGAAGAAGTCTTTGCTCCAATAGTCTCGCTTATAAAAGTTGAGAGCTTTGATGATGCACTTCCTCGTATGAATAACTCTCCGTATGGTTTACAGTTTTCAGTTTTTACGAATGATTTAAAGATAACTCAGCGCGCAATTAATGAACTTGATGCAGGTGGTATTGTAATTAATGACATGCCAACATTACGTTTTGATATCCAGCCTTATGGTGGTGTAAAACTAAGTGGAGTGGGACGTGAAGGTCCAAGGTTCGCCATCGAAGAGATGACAGAGATTAAGTCTGTGGTGATATGCTAGTGTGAAAAAAGTCATTATCTCTGCCTGCTTACTTGGTGAATTTTGTCGCTATGATGGAGGGACAAAAAAAGTAAATGCAGTAGTTGAAGCTTTTAAAGACTATGAAATAATCCCATTTTGCCCAGAAGCACCTCTTTTTGGAACTCCAAGAGAGAGAATAGATGCTGTTGAAGTCGATGGCACATACAAAATCATAACGCATGAAACAAATAAAGATGTTACAAAACTTCTCCAAGATGAAATTAACACCTTTATTCAGTTACATCCTAAAGTGGATGCCATTGTTTTAAAATCTAAGAGTCCTAGTTGTGGAACAAACACAACACCAATCTTCAATGAGCTAAAAGAGCATATAAGATATGCAAGCGGAATAGCTTCTAAAATGTTTAAAGAAAATTTCTCTNATNTCTGTATTAAAGATGAAACAGATTTNTAGCCTTANCTNCTCTTAAAATATTCTAAGTAGCATTTAGATATAATNGCNTAATTTTATAGATNAGAGTAGTCATGAATANNAGAGAAGAGTATTTAAAATTTTTTGAATCAAAAAACCATGAAAGAGTTAGTTCTGCACCACTTATTCCAGATGATGCGACACTTCTTTTTAACAACGCAGGTATGGTTCCTTTTAAATCCATTTTTACAGGCGAGATTCCAACTCCGCAGAANCCCCGAGCTACTTCATGCCAAACCTGTTTACGTGCTGGTGGAAAACATAATGACCTTGAAAATGTAGGACACACGAGCCGNCACCATACTTTTTTTGAGATGATGGGTAATTTTAGTTTTGGAGATTATTTCAAAGAAGAAGCTATTGCCTATGCTTGGGAGTTTATNACCGAAGTNNTTAAACTNGATGTTGACAAAATTTGGGTTACAGTTCATGATTCNGATGATGANGCAGAAGNNTTATGGNAAAAGCATATNGCNNCAGAATAGAATTATACGTCTCGGTGATGCNGACAACTTTTGGTCNATGGGNGATACTGGACCATGTGGACCATGTTCTGAGATTTTTTATGANCAAGGAGCCGATAATTTTTCAGGTTCAGAGGATTATTTAGGTGGAGANGGNGATAGNTTTTTAGAAATATGGAACCTTGTTTTTATGCAGTACGAGGTAAAAGAAAANGGAGCCAAGAGAACNCCTCTTGCTAAGCCCTCTATNGATACTGGAATGGGANTAGANCGTGTAGTAGCTATTAAAGAAGGTCAACTNTCAAANTANGGTTCTTCACTTTTTATGCCAATTATNAATGAGGTACAAAAGCTTGTNAGTGTAAAGTANGAATATGCAACAGGCGCTTCATTTCGTGTAATNGCTGACCATATNAGNACCACATTATTTTTACTTGCACAAGGTACAAACTTCTCAAATGANGGGCGNGGNTACGTNCTTCGTAGAATCTTACGTCGTGCNGTAAGACACGGCTACCTTTTAGGATTACGNGCACCNTTTATGTTTAAACTTGTAGATACTGTTGTAAGTATTATGGGTAAAGAATACGAGTACTTAATAAGTAAGGCTGAGGCAGTAAAAGAGCAAATACAGCTTGAAGAAGCAAGATTTTTCAAGACCATAGAATCTGGAATTGCTCTTTTTGAAGAAAATCTGAAAAACACAAAAAAAGTGTTTTCTGGCGAGGTTGCTTTTAAACTTTACGATACCTTTGGTTTTCCACTTGATCTTACTGAAGATATGCTCAAAAATCATGATTTAACTCTCGATACACAAAAATTNCAAGCACTTATGTTAGAACAAAGAACACGAGCAAAGGCTGCTTGGAAAGGAAGTGGAGATACTGCTGTTAATGGAGACTTTAAAAAGCTCTTAGAAGAGTTTGGTGAGAATACCTTTGNTGGATATGAATNTACACAACATTCNGGCGAGGTTCAAGCACTTCTTGATGANAANTTTCAAAGNGTANANGTTTTANATGCTGGTTNTAAGGGTTGGGTACTCTTAGACATCACTGCTTTTTATGCTGAGTCTGGTGGNCAAACTGGTGATACTGGTTCACTTGAAGGNTTTGCNAAAGTTNTNGATACAAAGAAGTTTTTTGGGCTTAATTTATCACAATTAGAAGTGAGTAAAGAGCTNAAAGTTGGAATGATTGTGGATGGACATGTTNCTAGTTCAAGAAATGAAATNATAAAACATCACTCTGCNACGCATCTTCTTCATGCNATANTNCATNATGTANTNGGNGNNCATNTATCTCAAGCTGGNTCACTCAANGAAGCNACTAGANTACGNTTTGACTTTTCGCACCCTAAACCTGTAAGTAGNAGAGGAATTAGCAGAAATAGAAAGACGTGTAAATGAAGAAGTTTCCTATGCAATAACTACNAAAACAGAAGTTATGGANATAGANAATGCAAAAAAATCAGGNGCAAAAGCACAGTTTGGTGAGAAGTATGGTGATGAGGTACGNGTAGTGAGTTTTGGAGATGCTTCAGTAGANTTTTGTGGAGGTGTTCATGTTGANAACACTGCNNATATTGGTTCNTTTATCATTACNAAAGAGAGTGGNGTAAGTGCAGGANTTCGTAGAATCGAAGCTGTATGTGGACAGGCTGCNTACAAGCANTTTAANGAGNNAAGAACACTTNTTANTACNATTTCCTCTGANGTAAAAAACCTTGATACCTTAGCTGGAGTTGCTCGTTTAAAAACAAGTATTAGAGACTTAAAAGAAGAACTNAAANGTGCNCAAAACTCTGCAAAAGTTGAAGTTACTCTTAATGAAGTAAATGGTGTTACTGTCGTTATTGAAGAATATCCTTCTGGAGATATTAAAGAAAAAATNGATGAACTNAAAAATCAAAATGAAAAACTTTGTGCNATGCTTTTTCAAGTNAAGGGCGANAANGTTCTTATAGCCTGNGGGGTTCAAAATGCAAGTGCAAAAGCAGGNGACTGGATTAAAAAAATNGCNCCTATNTTAGGTGGTGGNGGNGGTGGTCGTCCAGACTTTGCACAGGCNGGTGGAAAAGATATNACAAAACTTACAGAGGCTAAAGAGGCTTCANTAAAATTTATNACNGAGGTTCTTTCATGAGTGAAATATTTGCAGANTATAAAACAATAATNATNTTTTTACATGTTATAAGTGCGGTAGTATGGGTTGGTGGCATGNTAGCNATGCGTTANGCAGCACATCCATCTTTTATGGCTATAGAGTCNGGTCAAGAAAAANTAGANCGTGTTGTNCATGCANTAAANAGANTNTTTATTATTGTATTTCCTTTTACNATTATNTTAGTTCTTACGGCTGTNNTNATGCTCATAGGATATGATTTAAAATCAACTGAGTATGCNCGNTTAGGNTATNTNAAAGAGAGTATTTGGATACTTATGTTTGTAAATTATTTAATAATGATTAAAAGAAGAAACAGAGCCAGTAAACTTTTAGCACAAGGCGATGTAGCAGGTGCTAAATTCTCTATGGCGCTTGTCGGTAAATATATGATTCCAGCTAATATTATTTTAGGTGTTATAGCGATTTTCTTAGGTTCGACCTTATCAAGTGCTCTTTAAGATATAATAAGTAAAAATTAGTAGGAAATAGATATGACAAAAGTTTTTATCTTAGATTTTTTATCACAACATAAAGAAGACTTCTTATCTAAGTATGGTGTCACAAAAATAGGTCTTTTTGGAAGTTACGCCCGTAATGACAATACCCCTGATAGTGATGTTGATATTGCTATTGAAATACTCAATGAAAAGAAAAGTTTAAATAATTTCTTTTCATTAAGAAGAGAATTGGAAAAAGCCTTTGATCTCAACGTAGACTTAGGCATAGAAAGTTCACTAAAACCAACTGCCAAAGAAAGAATACTTCAAGAAATAATTTATGTTTAATCGAAGGGAATTACTTTTTTTACAAGATATACTAGAGTCTGTAAATGCCATATTTGAGTTTACACAGCTTCTATCTTTAGAAGAATTTTCCAACAACAGATTAGTATACAGTGCGACAATAAGAGAATTTGAAATAATTGGTGAAGCTACAATGCATCTTTCAAGTGAAACATTAGAAAAATACAATGAAATAGTCTGGCGTGATTTAAAAGATTTTAGAAACCTACTAATTCACGAATACTTTGGTGTAGATTCTGAGATAGTTTATAATACTATTCAAAATGATTTACCTCTACTTAAAAAAGTTGTATTACAGATAATAAAAGAACTTTAAAATGCTACGTCTTTGCTCATCTTCACAAACCCGTGCAATGCTTCTTGATAAGGNTNGTATAGCGTTTTTTCAAGAGAGTATGGAGTATGATGAAGATGCTATTGTCGCAAGTTCACCTAAAAACTTTGTGTACCAAGCCACTCTTGGAAAATATGAAGTAAACATGAAAGAATTTGGCTGTGAAGATTTTCCTCTTTTAGTTGGAGATACTGTTGTCACCTCACAAAATAAGATTTTACGTAAGGCAAAGTCTGTTGATGATGCACGAAGTATTTTGAATGCGCAAAGTGGAAGTATCACTTCTATTATCTCTTGTATGATTTATAAAACTCCTCAAAAAGAACTTATTGATATTTCACAAACAGATTATCTTTTTGATATCTTTAATAAAGAGGATTTAGAAAAGTATCTTGATTCTGGCGANTGGCGTGGAAAGGCTGGTGCATGTATGGTTGAAGGGTTTTGTAAGNCNTATATCAAAGAAGTNCATGGNTATGAGAGTACTGCCATGGGACTAAATACAAATACTTTAAAGATTTGGATTTAAGTATGTACTATGAAAATGANCTNNNAGCACTGAAAAAATCAGGACGACTACGTTCACGAGAAGTTGTANATANNTCNGTNTTAGATTTTGCTTCAAANGATTANCTNGGACTCGCTCACAAGAAANAACTTCATNNTGAAGTATGTGAAGAACTCTCAAAATNACCAGNACATAGTGCNAAAGCTTCTTTACTTGTAAANGGNTANCATCAANTNCATAAAAATTTTGAAAANGCACTTTGTNAGGCNAATGGTTTTGAAGACGCAATCATTCTTGGAAGTGGTTTTATGGCNAATATAGCGCTCATAGAATCACTTGTTCGTAAGGGCGATACACTTTTTATGGATGAGTTGTACCATGCTTCGGGAGTTCTTGCCTCAANGTTAGANCATGTNAAGGTTGTCTTTTTTAAGCACAATGATATGCAGGAATTACGTGGATATTTAGAAGCGTCACAGGCTAAGAGAAACATTGTAGCAGTTGAGGGAATTTACTCTATGGACGGGGACATAGTCAAAAAAGAAGTCTTTGAAATTGTAGATAAGTATGAGGCACTTTTGATTGTTGATGAAGCACATAGCTCGGGTGTAGTTGGGGATAAGCTTATGGGTGTTTTTGACTTCTACAATATAAAAATAAAGCCAAACCATATAAAAATGGGCACACTTGGAAAGGCATATGGAAGTTTTGGTGCGTATATTTTAGCNTCTTCNCATATTGTGGAGTATCTCCTTAATAGGGCGAAGCCTATCATTTATGCAACAGCACTTTCTTTATACGATACACTTCTTGGACATAAGTCTTTAGAGTACATACTTCAAAATGCAGAAGAATTAAAAAAAGAGATAAAGTNGAGAAAAGAGGTAGTNNAAANTATTTTNTCNCTTGANCTTGATGGGCTTATTTTACCTCTTTTAGTGGATGACAATGCAAGGGTAGTAGAGATTAAAAACTCCTTACTTCAAGATGCTTATGCAGTGGGTGCTATAAGACAACCTACAGTTGAGAGAGCAATTCTTAGAGTGATACTAAGACTTGGTGAGAGTAGCCAAGACTTAGAGAAATTATGTAAAAAAATCAGTATTTTACTAGGTAAAAAATGAAAATTAAAAAACTTCATATTACTTTGAAAGATGTTACTCTCGTAGACATTACTTTTACTATAAACAAGTCTTTAGCGCTTGTCGGTCAAAGTGGAAGTGGAAAGAGTTTAACGCTTAAGGCACTTTTAGGAATGTTACCGGATTCTATGAAGTGTGAACTAGAGTATGATTGTAGTTTTAAGTTACTAGGGGGAGATACACTTTCTTTTGTTCCTCAAAATCCTTTTACTGCACTGTCTCCACTTACAAAAATTACAAAACAATTTTTTGTCTCACAAAAGAGAAAAGAAGAACTTTTTAAGCAGGTCGGACTTGATAGTAGTCTCTTAAATAGATTTCCTCCTGAGCTTTCAGGTGGGCAACTCCAGCGTGTTATTATTGCAATGGCACTGGAATCAAACCCCAAGTTAATATTACTCGATGAACCTACAACAGCACTTGACATTAAAACAAAAGTTTTGATTTTAGANCTCTTAAAAAAACTACAATNTGANCTAGGATTTAAAATGCTTTTTGTTACACATGATATTTCTTCNGCAAAAANNNTNTGNGAAGATATTTGTGTTATAAAAGATGGTTTAGTTGTAGAAANTGGTAAAATGTTGGACATATTAAAAAGCCCNAATGCNNANTATACAAAAACACTTATTGGAGCGAATTTTGCAAATAGAGAATTTAGGAAATAGTAGAAAATGAAAAAAAAGATATTTTTAACACTTCTTGTATGTGGATTACTTTCTCCTTTTGGATTGTTTGGATATTACTATCTTNCGTATGATTATAATNTAGAGTCATTNGTAGAGTATAAACCCNCAANAAGTAGTAGAATNTATGATAAAAATGGTGANAAAATAGCAAATGTATTTGATAAAAANCATAGGTTTTATGCACCATTTTCGGAAATTCCACCCCGGGCGATTGAAGCGCTTGTAGCCATAGAAGACACAACATTTTTTGAGCATCCCGGTGTGAATATAGATGCTATTTTTCGTGCAGCAATTAAGGTTATTAAAGCCGGAAGTGCAGTCCAAGGTGCAAGTACAATTACCCAACAACTTGTTAAAAATAAGCTATTAACACGGGAAAAGAAACTTTCACGAAAAATTAGGGAAGCAATCTTCGCTTTAAAATTAGAAAATATTTTAACAAAAGAAGAAATTTTAGAAAGGTACCTTAATGAGATATATTTCGGACATGGTTATTATGGAATTAAAACGGCAGCAGATGGTTATTTTCACAAAGAGCTTAATGATTTAACACTCAAAGAAATAGCTATTCTTGTTGGTTTACCAAAGGCTCCCAGTANCTATGCNCCAACAAAAAATTATGAAATCTCTATGGGTAGAGCAAACCGTGTNATAAAAAGAATGGAAGTTCTTGGNTGGATTGATACTAAAACATATGAANAAGCNGTNGCAGAATCACCAAAGGTNTATNACACAACATTAACACAAAATAAAGCACCNTTTATTGTAGANGAAATAGCAAGAAGAATGAGAGNANTNGGNATTAAAGACTTTAAAACNGGTGGTTATGATNTNTACACTACAATAGANCTNAGACTNCAAGATATCGNTCGTAAATCTGTTANANATGNCTATNATGAATCTTTANNGAGAATACAANNNTACAAAGAAAAAAGTNATAATATTGATANAAATACNTCACAACTNAATGGTGCACTTGTGAGTATTGAGGCAAGTACAGGNAATATTCTTGCCCTCGTTGGTTCTTATGATTATAAANTAAGCTCNTTTAATCGTGCAACNCAGGGAAGACGTCAACCTGGTTCTGCTTTTAAGCCCTTTATTTATCAAGTAGCACTAGACTTAGGTTTTTCAGGNGCTACAGAATTAACAGATATTGCAAAAACATATACATATAGAAAAAATGGNNAAGAAATAAAATGGCAACCACGTAATTACTCNAAAANTTATAAAGGNNTNATTAGTCTTCGTNANGCNCTGGTNCATTCAAGTAATCTTGCGACNATAAATTTAGTAAANGATATTGGTCTNGGTACCTTACTTCAAAACTTTAGAAAGTTTGGTATAAAAAATGTACCACAAGATTTATCTATTTCCTTAGGAACGCTNACTATTAGTCCGCTTCAGCTTGCTCAGTATTATACTTCATTTGCAAATAAAGGGACACAGGTAAGTATACATATTATTGATTATNTAGAGCAAGATAACAATAATATCCATGAATTCACCTTTACAACTAAAGAGATAACATCCCCTGCTCAAGCATACTTAATGACAAGTATTTTGAAAAATGTAGTTGATAGTGGAACNGGTATTAGAGCTCGTGTAANAGGTATTGATATTGCAGGAAAAACAGGNACTACTAATGACAATATAGATGGTTGGTTTGCTGGATANTCACCAACGATNNAAACAATNGTNTGGTTTGGTAATGATAACAATAAGCCTATGCANAAAAGAGAAACTGGTGGNAGAATTGCTGGTCCAGCATTTAAGATGTTTTATACATCTCTTTTANAANTNTANCCTCAGGTTCAGAGAAAATTTAGAATGCCAGAAGGTGTTATAGAAGTNGATATTGCTGGNAAAAAAGAGTANTTTAGTGAAATATCAAAACCACCTCGAGTNNAAGTCAAGGTGGATCCAGAGGAAGAGTTNCTTTTTTAAAAGGCTCTATTTAAGGCTGAAAAAAGTGCTTTAATTGAAGCNGTTGCAATATCATTATCTNCTCCAACTCCAAAACAAGATGCTANTNTATCGCTTTTAATCTCGATGTANGCGATTGCCTTAGCTGAGCTTTTNTTNCCNTATGAATGCTCTGAGTATGAGGCAATTGAAAAGTCATTTGNATANTGCTTCATAAGTGCTTTTTTACAAGCGTCNATTGGACCATTTCCTTCGCCATTTGCTACAATAGTTTCACCCTTGNGCTTGTATNCGAGTTCACAGGTNGAAGANTTAGAACTTGANGNATGNGTAAATTCNACAAAACNTATAGTCTCTNTTGGCTCAAAATACGTTTCTTTAAAAAGAGATAAAATTTCATCTGAACTTAATTCNATACCTTTTTTATCACTTTGGGNTTGNACTATNTTACCTATNTCTGGATGCATTGCTTTTGGAAGCTGNTAGCCAAAGCTTTTTTCTAAAATATAGGCTACTCCACCTTTNCCAGATTGAGAATTTATACGAATAATACTTTCATATGTTCTTCCAACATCTTGAGGATCTATAGGTAAATAGGGAACCTCCCAAAATTCATCTTCTTTTGCACTTTCAAATGCTTACCACTGCCATTGATACCAGCAAAAGGTTTTTCGTGAAGAAGCGCTACAAAATCATGCTTATTAGCTGTCGTCTTGATAATCGCCATCATCAATTGATTA
>JAESSH010000005.1 GCA_016764205.1 Sulfurimonas sp. | reverse complement strand
AAAGCCATCATAATCAAGAGCGCAAAGTTCTTTTGCACTTTTTGTACGAAAAGCCTTGTCCGTTCCACCTTGAATAATTGCAAATATATTTTGTTCTACTCCCACTCCTTCTTTTTGACAAGCACGAAAGTAGTCGATAGATTCTACAGCCCATGCAGTTGTTCTCTCAATAGAAAGCTTGATTCTTTCTTGTGTTGCTGGAAGAGCCACTAAATCATCAAGAACCATCATAATATCTGAGCCTAGGTTGTGTTGAATATCTATGACTTTTTTAGGTGTAAAAAAATGTTTTGAGCCATCAATATGAGAGCGAAATTCAATTCCATTTTCTTTAGGTTTTGAGATGCTACTTAGGCTAAATGCTTGAAACCCACCACTATCGGTTAAAAAGCTTTTTGGATACTGGGTAAATCCATGAAGTTTTCCCATTTTCGCAATAGTTTTATCTCCAGGTCGTAAATAAGTATGGTAGGTATTTGCTAAGATAATATCAGCCCCCAGCAGGTTAAGAACATCATTCATATCAAGTGCCTTAATACTACCTAGTGTACCAACAGGCATGAAAACAGGTGTGCTGATTGTCGAATGTGCAGTTTTTATAGTACCTGCACGTGCATTTTTTGATTTAGTATTAAGAGTAAATTCCATAGTAAAGAGTGTCCTGAATCGAAATTTTTCGACATTATAACATTCTAAGCCCTTTTAGTGTAAAATTATACCAATCAAAATAGAATTATTTATGGAATAAAATTAAGGATAGTACTGATGGCAAATGTAGGAATGAGTGATATTAAAAAAAATGTTCGTTTAATTGTAGGTGAAGTACCCTATAAGATTGTAGAATTTCAACATGTAAAACCAGGAAAAGGTGCGGCATTCGTTCGTATGAAAATGAAGAGTTTTTTAAATGGAAGACTTGTTGAGAAAACTGTACATGCTGGTGATAAATTTGAGGTTCCAATTATTGATTTTAAAACAATGCAATATCTTTATGACGATGGAGAAATGTACCAGTTTATGGATAATGAAACATACGATCAATTAGGTCTTACTTATGACCAGTGTGATGATGCCGAGAAATGGTTAAAAGATGGCACAAATGTAGATATGGTTTTTTTTAGAAATAAGCCTATCTCAGTACAAGTACCTGAAATCATGGAATTAATCATAAAAGAAACTCCTCCAAACTTTAAGGGAGATACTTCCAGTGGTAGTAAAAAACCTGCAACGCTAGAAACTGGTGCAGTTGTACAAGTTCCTTACCATGTCTTAGAAGGTGATCTCATTAAAGTAAATACAGTAGACTGTGAGTTTTTAGGAAAAGTTAAATAAGCTTTTAGAAAGAAAGCTTATCTATTTCACTTGCAGGCACAGCTTCACTAAACAAGAATCCTTGGTAACAATCGATACCCAAGGTCTTGCTTACCTCAAAAACTTCCTCCGAATGAATATATTCTGCAACAGTTTCAATACCTAATTTTTTAGTAAAGTTTATAATCGCTTCTGAGACAATTTTATGATTTTCATTCTTGTCAATATCTTTGATTAAAGATCCGTCAAGTTTGAGTATGTCAGGTTGTATTTCTAGTACATAAGAGAAGTTAGCGTAACCAGTGCCAAAGTCATCAATAGCTATTTTTGAACCTAAGGCTCTTACAGCATCCACAAAATTAAAAAATCTTTCTTTATCTTCTAAAACTTCATCTTCTAATATTTCAAATATAATACGCGAGGCAATATTTTTTTCTCCAATATTAGTGATTATAAAATCAACAGTGTCATCATCAATAATATCCATATGAGAGAGGTTGATTGCAAAGGTATGTTGTGAAAATTTTACGGCTGTTTCAAATATTTGCTTAAGTACAATCATTGTTAACTCTTTATAAATGGTACTTTTTTTAGCAATTTCTAGAAAGAAATAGGGGGAGTGTGCTTTTCCATCTTCGCATAACCGCATTAAGCACTCAAACTTTATTATTTTTTTGTTTTTATCAACTATAGGTTGAAAATAGGGGATTATATTATTTGTTTTAATTGCTATGTCTATTTTATTAATCCATAAAATATCATTTTCATAGGATTTAGAATAATCATATTTTTTTTCATAAAAAAGATAGTCAACTTTTTGGGACTTAGCAGCATTGAGTGCCATGTCTGCCCTTTGTAAAACTTCGTTAGTTCCTATAACTACACCAGCTCTTGCATTGATATTAATTGTTAAGGTATATATGGCGTGGTATATAGAATAGTTTTTTAAGGCTTCAAAGAACTTTTTTAAGTATTTTGCACAATCAGCTTGGCTAATATCACTATAAATAAGAAATCCAAAGTCATCAGAGCCAATTCTATACAAATCCCAGTTCTTTCTTTTTTGTTTATTAAGAAATTCTGCAAATTCTTTTAAGATATAGTTTCCATTTTCTGTTCCATATAAGTCATTAATTGTTTTAAACCCGCTAATATCAAATAAAATAAAAGCAGTATGTAAGTTTTTTTCTAGTTGTAGGTCTAATGCTGAACGATTTTTTATACCTGTAAGTTTATCTGTATAGGCTTCTTTTAGAATTTTTTCTCTTTGTAAAAATGGTAATAAAGTTTTTTNCATAGTTTTAAAGAGATACATAATCTCAACAGGTTTTTCGATGTAGGCATCTATCCCAATATTAATCGAATCAAAGAGATAGGATGAATCAGAAAAGGCAGTTGTAAAAATTATGGGAACTTCATGTGTAATCTCTCTAATTTTTCTTGCCATGTCTAAGCCGGAGAGGGTAGGCATCTGAATATCAGAAATAACTATATCAATATGTTCTTGTTTTTTTTTAAAGAGTTGATATCCACTTTCACCATCTTTTGCAGTAAATACTTTGTTACAAACTTCTTGAAGCATTTCTGTAATATGATGGCGAATAATATCTTCATCTTCGACATAGAGTACATTAATATTTTCTAATTCTATAAAATCCATTTTATTTGACCTTTACATACTTATAATGTATAATTTATCTATAATCATACACTTGTGATACTTAAATATAAATTCTATTAATAAGGACAATGTATGTTAAATAATGAAATATCAACTTTAATATCAGTAAGTAAAGAACTCTCGGCTAGGCAAGAAGAGATACTCTTAGCCTGGGTTCAAACACAAACTGTTGTTGAGATTTTAGAAAAAAATAACATCGATTTAGTAGTCTTTAGAGATACCTATGCTAGAGGAATATTAAACTACTATTTTGGTGTGATTAAGGGAGAGAAAAAGATTGATAATTGTCCAGTAATGGATGACTTTTTAAGAATGTTAAAAAATCATGATGTCTCTGCTGATGAGTTATTTGAAATATGTACGCATGCTAGAAAATCCATGATTAGTATAACTTTTGACATGGGAATTGCATCCAAAGAACTGTTTCGTGATATATCTTATATTTTTGATTTGAATTTTAAGGATGTTTTACAAGATTATTCTAATACTGTTTATAGACTAGAAAAAAAAGTAAAAGCTCAAATAGAGGAAAACAAGAAAAAAGATGCGCTTATGTTTCAACAAGGAAGATTGGCACAAATGGGAGAGATGATAAGTAATATTGCACACCAGTGGAGGCAACCACTATCTATGATTTCGGTTATTATACAAAATACACACTTAAAACATAGTTTAGGAAAATTAGAAGATGATATTTTTGATAAAAATATCGATGAAGTAAAAAAAATACTTAAGCAAATGAGCCAAACAATTTCAGATTTTCAACACTTTTTTGAACCAAATAAAGAAGAAGAAATTTTTAATATTATAGAATCTGTAACAAATGCTTTAGCCTTAATAAAAAATGATTTGAAAAAGGAAAATATAGAAGTAATTCGTTTTCACAATCACACTGAAGAGCTAGTTTTAGGGTACCCTAATGAATTTTCTCAAGCCTTACTTAATATTTTTTCAAATGCAAAAGATGCCTTTGTTGAACAAGGAGATAAGCTAGAGAGAAGCATTTACATTGAGACACTTGTTAAGGATAATAAGATACTTTTAACAATAAGAGACAACGCAGGTGGAATTTCGCAGGACATAATAAAAAAAGTATTTAATCCATATTTTACAACAAAAGAAGAAGGGAAGGGTACTGGAATAGGTCTTTATATGACAAGTCAAATAGTACATAATATGCATGGCATTATTTATGTTGAAAATTGTAATTTGCCGCAGAAGAATAAAGGAGTTAAATTTACGATTGAATTTCCAGTGTGTTAGAATCTGTTAAGCCAAACTTACTATAATCAGTTTATAAATTATAAATTTAGGCAAGATTATGAGCGCACAACCTTTTACCCATCTTCATCTCCATACTGAATACTCTCTCCTTGATGGAGCAAATAAACTCGCTAACTTAGTCCCTCGTTTAAAAGAGCTTGGAATGACCTCTGTAGCTATGACCGACCATGGAAATATGTTCGGTGCAATTGATTTTTACCAACAAATGACAGCAGCTGGTATTAAACCTATTATAGGAATGGAAGGTTATATTCATAATGGTGCTACTATTGGCGATAAAAGCACCAGACAACGTTTTCATATTTGCCTTTATGCAAAAAATCAAAAAGGCTATGAAAACCTTATGTATCTTTCCTCAAAGGCATATATTGAGGGGATGTACTATTTTCCTCGAATTAATAAACAAGAACTTAGAGAGCATAGTGAGGGACTTATTTGTACTTCAGCCTGCTTGCAAGGCGAAGTAAACTGGCATTTAAACATGCAAAATGAAAAAAATGTCCGTAATGGTGCCTTGGGTTATGATGGTGCGATTGAAGTAGCACGAGAGTATCAAGATATTTTTGGAGATGATTTTTACCTTGAACTTATGCGCCATGGTATAGCTGATCAGCTTTTCATTGATGATCAGATTCTTAGAATCTCAAAAGAAACTGGAATTAAGGTTGTTGCTACAAATGATACGCATTATACCTTTCCAGGTGATGCCCAGTATCATGAAGCTTTTATGTGCATAGGGATGAATAAGCTCTTTGATGATCCAAATCGCATGCGTCATTCTGTACATGAATTTTATCTCAAATCACCAGAAGAAATGGCAAAAATTTTTGCAGATATTCCTGAGGCTATAGCACATACACAAGAAATAGTAGATAAGTGCCAACTAGAACTTCAGCTCGGTGACCCAATTCCACCGAATTTTAAATTTACTCCTGAATATGCTGCAAAAGATGGTCTAACAATTAATCATAAAGATGATGAACCAGCGCTTACTTCTGATGCAAGTTTAGAAGAGAAAAAGGCATGGTTCTCAGGAATTGATAAGAATGATGCAGAGTATTTTACTTACAGGTGTGAGATAGGTTTAGCCCAGCGTTTAAAACATGTTAAAAAAGAACGTCACGAAGAGTATCAAGAACGTTTAAAATTTGAGATGAATGTCATTAACTCGATGAAATTTCCGGGGTATATGCTTATTGTTTGGGACTTTGTAAAAGTTGCAAAAGAGATGGGAATTGCTGTTGGACCAGGTCGAGGTTCTGCTGCTGGGAGTTTAGTTGCTTATTCGCTCGATATTACGGATATTGACCCGATGAAGTATGACTTACTTTTTGAGAGATTTTTAAATCCTGAACGTGTATCTATGCCAGATATTGACATGGACTTTATGCAAGCACGTAGGGGAGAGGTTATTGATTATGTCGTGCAAAAATATGGACGCAATCAAGTTGCTCAAATCATCACCTTTGGTTCACTCCTTGCAAAAGGAGTGATTCGTGATGTTGCTCGTGTACTTGATATGCCACTTTCCCAAGCCGATAAAATGGCAAAACTTATTCCTGATGAACTTGGAATTACGCTCAATGGAAAAACAAAAAAAGGTGAATTTATTGATGGTGCTTTTCAAAAAGAACCAAAAATTTCTGAACTTATTGATGGGGATGTAAATGCTGCCCGTGTTTGGGAATTTGCAAAAAAACTAGAAGGTCTTAAAAGAAATGCAGGTATCCATGCGGCAGGTGTTGTTATTTCAAATGAAGAGCTTTGGCACAAGACACCGATTTATAAGCCAGCAGGTGAGGATACCTTCGTCACACAGTACTCGTTAAACTATCTCGAAGATGTGAACTTGATTAAGTTTGACTTTCTTGGTTTAAAAACACTTGATGTCATTGACAATGCAATAAAACTCATTAAGCGTCGTTATGACAGAGATGTGATTTGGCACGAAATTGATGAGAATGATGCAAAGGTTTATGAGGTTATTCGTACAGGTGAGACGGTTGGAATGTTTCAAATAGAAAGTTCAGGTATGCAAGATTTGAACAAGCGTCTTAAACCAGACAACTTTGAGGACTTAATCGCCGTTTTGGCTCTTTACCGTCCGGGTCCTATGGAATCTGGAATGCTTGATAGTTTTGTAGAGAGAAAACATGGAAGAGAAAAAATAGAATATACCTTTGATAGTATGGAACCAATTTTAAAAAATACCTATGGGGTCATTGTTTATCAAGAACAAGTTATGCAAATTGTACAAAATGTTGGTGGATTCTCACTTGGATACTCTGACATTATTCGTCGTGCTATGGGTAAGAAAAAAGATATGGCAGCGTATAATGCTGAGTTTTCTGAGGGCGCTGTAAAGCAGGGTCATCCTTATGCGGAAGCTTCAAAGCTGTTTGATATTATAGAAAAATTTGCTGGATATGGTTTTAACAAATCACATTCAGCAGCCTACGCAATGGTAACTTTTCAAACAGCATGGCTAAAAACATACTATCCTAACGAGTTTATGGCAGCACTTCTTACTTCTGATAAGGACAATACTGATAAGGTTGTCCGCTATATTGATGAAGTCAAGAGAATGGGAATTGAACTCTCCCCTCCTGATGTAAATGATTCTTATTTGGAATTTTCTGCAATAACTAAAGATGGAAAAGATATTATTCTTTTTGGTTTAGGTGCGATTAAAGGTGTGGGTAGTGCGGCTGTAGAGTCTATCATACAAACACGTGAAGAAGATGGTCCATTTACTTCCATGGAGAATTTTGTAAATCGGATTGATCCTTCAAAAGTAAATAAACGTTTTATAGAATCAAGTATAAAGTCGGGTGGATTTGATAGATTCGGACACTCGAGAAAAGCACTTCTTGACCAAATTGAACTTATAGTCGATACTGCAAAAAAAGCGAGTGAGGCAAAGAAAAATGCAGTAGGCAGTCTTTTTGGAGATGATGAGGAAATTACCTCAGTTGGATTAACGCTAACAAACTCAGAGGAGTACGAACTAAAAGAGATTCTAGAGTTTGAAAAAGAAACCTTAGGTTTTTATGTATCAGGACACCCACTTGATGAATACCGTGAAAAAATAGATGAACTAAATTATACACTTTCATCAGAAATAGAAGGCGTTAAAGATGGGTCTTTCGCTATTTTTATAGGTAAGGTAGAAGAGATTCAAAACAAGATTTCTAAAAAAGGAAATGCGTTTGGAATAGTAAACCTTATGGACTTTCATGGAAATATCGAGATAATGCTTTTTTCAGATAAGCTAGAACAACTTAAAGAGATGTACCTTGAAGAGCCTGTTGCATTTAAGGTAAAGATTACACATACTGAAATGTTTACACGCATGAATGTAACAAAAATAATGACACTTAGAGATGCTAAAAAAGAGTGTAAAAAGGTAAAAACTGAAGTACGAGAGTTACCGCAAGAGCCTTTAAATATTGCAGTTAGTTTAGATTCTGATATGAAAGTATTAGAAGACTTATACGAACTGATACGAAAAAATCCGGGTGGACGCCCTTTAAAAATCATCATTACTGCGAAGTTACAAAATGTTGTAATAGATTCTGCAATACATGTTAGCAATAATATTATTGCCGCCTTAGAAGGAAATAAATTTGTGGATATATTAGGTTAGTATTATTTTACATGCTATAATATGTAAAATAATACATGCAATAGGATGTAGATATGATAGCATATACAAGAGATGAAATAATCTCAGCAAGTGAAATGGCACGAAGTTTTTCTTCTGTTTTAAATGATTTAATAAACTATAGCAAAGATAGATTTGTTATTTCAAAAAATAATAAACTCGAAGCAGTTGTTTTACCAATTGAAGAATATGAAAGAATGAGAGAAGCACTTGATCTTGTGGAACACATGGAGATTTATAATATTGTTAAGGAGAGAGAGAATCAAAAGAATACATCTGCTGAAGATGTATTTAAAGAGTTAGGAATAGATTTTGAAAATTTATAAGATAGTATTTAAAGATGATGCTATAAAAGATTTATATAAGCTATCAAGTAATCAACAAACCCTCATCGCAAAACAATTAAAAAAAANATCAAAATCTCCAGAACTTGGAAAATTACTTGGAAATAAAAATGGCTATAATCTATCTGGGTGTAGAAAAATGTATGCAGATAATAAACAAATAAGAATAGTCTATAAAATACTAGAAAANAAGATTAGTATAGAGGTTATTGCTCTAGGTAAACGTAATGAAATGGAAGTTTATAAAAAAGCTTCAAAGAGATTATAAAACAAATTTAAACAAAGGAATTGGAGTGAATAAACAAGATTTTAACGAGGGCTTATTAGGCTTTTTAGATGCCTCGCCAACACCTTTTCATGCTACTTTAAACATGAGTATGATGTTAAGTAATGCTGGTTTTATTAAGCTTGAAGAAGTTAAAAAATGGAACTTAGAGAAGGGTAAAAAGTATTTTCTTACTCGTAATGATTCTTCTATAATCGCCTTTACATACTCAGANTCTAANAACTATACTATGGTTGGAGCNCATACAGACTCTCCAAANCTTAAGTTAAAACCAAANCCTNTAACTAAAGAACACGGTGTTGTAAAGTTCGGAGTTGAGCCTTATGGTGGACTTCTTTTAAATCCTTGGTTTGATAGAGGACTTTCTTTAGCCGGACGTGTTTCGTATCTTGATGCTAAAGACAGAGTTCAAAGTACACTTATAAATGTAGAAAAATCAATCGCTACAATTCCTTCACTTGCAATTCATTTAGATGATAAGGCAAATAAAGAGAGAACTGTAAATAAACAAACAGATATTTCTCCCATTCTCACAACGAATGATGATTTTGATTTTGATGAGTTTTTAAAATGGCAATTAGCAAAGGCTGAGATTAATGATGTTAAAGAGCTTTATGCAAGTGAGCTAAGTTTTTACGATACTCAAAAAGCTTCTTTTATAGGGTTACATGATGATTTTATAAGTTCGGCTAGGCTTGATAATTTACTCTCGTGTTATGTAGGTCTTGTTAGTATTTGTAGCATAGAAGCTGATAAACCTATGCTTTTTATTGCCTCAGACCATGAAGAGGTTGGGAGTGCNAGTACNTCTGGNGCAGGGGGNAGTTTTTTAGAAAATACANTNCGAAGAATGNATGGTGATTATGNTGAATATATGCAGATGANACGAAGCTCGATTATGATTAGTGCNGATAACGCACATGCNATTCATCCAAATTATCCGAGNAAACATGATTCTAAACATGCACCTTATATAAACAAAGGNAGNGTTATTAAGGTAAATGCAAACCAANGGTATGCTTCAAATTCTACTACTATTTCACGTTTTATGAATGTAGCACAAAGTCTGGATGAGCCTTACCAAGAGTTTGTAACACGAAGTGATATGGGGTGTGGCTCAACTATAGGACCTATAACTGCAACACGTTTGGGTATTGATACTCTTGATGTTGGACTTCCAACCTTTGCTATGCACTCTATACGAGAACTTTGTGGAAGTGATGATGCACATTCTCTTTATAAGATTTTATTAGGGTTCTCGCAGTAATGTCCATTACTCCAGAAGAATTAAATCTTTTAATTGACCAGACTTATAAGGTTGAAAATGAGTTTAATGAGCTTAAGGCTTCGTATGCACACCTGCAAGATACTGTGGAAAAGGTAGTTGAGTTTTTACCTCATGCTATATGGATTGTGAATGACGATGGAACTGTTTTTTTACAAAACTCAAGAGCCAGAGGTTTGTACAAGCTTTTAGAACTTGTTGAACTTAAGAATGAGGACTACGAAATTGAATTTGAATCACGTGCATACCTTGTAAAGAGTTCAACATATAAAGATAAGGTTATGTTTAGTGTTATCGACATTACAGACCAAAAGCGAAAAGACAACCTTGCTACGATGGGACAAATGGCGGCACATCTTTCTCATGAAATAAGAAACCCTATTGGTTCTATTTCTTTACTAAGTTCAACACTAAAAAAAAGAGTAATTCCAGAAAATATACCCATCGTAGAAGAGATACAAAAGTCTGTATATAGAATAGATAGAATCATAAAAGCTACATTAATGTTCTCAAAAGGTGTGAAAGCTACAAAGGATAATTTTATGTGGAGTGCCTTACAAGATTCGATTGAGGACTCTATAGAGTATTATGCATACTCTANAGATATAAAATANATATTTCCACAAGAAGACTTTAGTATAAATGCAGACAAAGACTTGTTAGAAATGCTTTTTTCAAACTTTATTACTAATGCAATTGACGCAATAGAACTGGATGAGAATGAAGAAGGAACTATAAAGCTAACATATGAAAATGATGGAGAATATCATTTTTTTAGAATTACTGATTCTGGAATTCCTATTGAAAATAAAAAAGATCTTTTTGAGGCTTTTAANAGTACAAAAGTAAAAGGAAATGGTCTTGGACTTGTGCTTTGCCGTCAAATTGCAGAGGCACATGGTGGATATGTTGAGCTTATGGAAGACGAATATAAATGTTTTAAAATCGCATTTAAGGTATAATATTTGATGAGAAATAATCCAAAGCATATTACTGACTTAGTAGACTTTGTTAAAATTGACAAGGACTATATAAGTTGCCATTTTAAATGTCGTATAAAAAACAAGACTGTTGTCTCAACTGTATCCTTTGAACCATATGACGGAAAAATAGAAATTAGTTTTATGGACATGCTNCTACACCCAAGAGAATCNTACAATAAATACCATCATACCACCATAACTATTTTTGCACAAGAGAGTCAAAAGACAATTGTAGTAAAAGCATTTAAAAAAGTTTCTAATTATTTTGTCTGGAATCAGCAAAAAAATAGATATATTTATAATTAGTTCATAACAATAAATAATTAATTATTTTACTTAGCTCCTTATTAGTTAATTTTAACTAGAATATCCCTTTAAAATTAAGGGAATTTCATGCAACAACTTTTATCCTTACTCAACTCTATGAAAACTATGGCAATTTTGATGTCACTATTTGCATTTGTGATTGGGTATGCAACATTTATTGAAAATGATTATGGCACTATTACAGCTAGGGCTGATATATTTAACACAAGATGGTTTGAAGTTTTACTTGGGCTTTTAACTTTAAACTTAATGCTTAACATTTATAAGCATAAGATGTTTTCAATAAATAAAGCACCTATCTTTATTTTTCATATGGCTTTTATCGTCATTATTTTTGGTGCAGCAATTACACGCTACTTTGGTTATGAAGGGAGTATGCATATTCGTGAAGATTCGAATGCCTCAACAATGACAAGTTCATATACATACTTTACTGTGGATGCAAAGTCTGGTGAAAAACATGAAATAGATTCACAAATTGTATACCTGTCTAAAAGAAGTGTAAATACTCTCGAATCATCCTTAAGTATCGACGGTAAAGATGTTGATGTAGAACTTATACAATACATACCTGATGCAATGGAAAAAATGTTTGTAGATGAAGTGAATGGGAAAGCAGTTGCTAACCTTATGGTTACAGGTGGTGGTAGAGGGAAGCCAATCGCTTTAAAAGAGGGTGCTTTTTATGAAACACAAGGTCTTGTTTTAGACTTTAACAGTGGTAAAGCGTTTGATAAACCAGTCATTTCTCTTTTTATGAAAGACGGCGCACTATTTATGAATCATAGTATGGTGCTAAAATATTTAAAAATGAATGATGGAAGTGATGGGGAACTTACAGGTAATGAAAATGAACCTTTTAGTAAAAGAACACTTTTTACTGTAGGTAAGAGTAGCTTTGTGCTAAAGAATTTTATGCAAAAAGCGAGTATGAAAATTGTATCAAATCCAAAAGCAAAACCAATGCAACCAGGGATGGATGCACTTAAACTTCGAATCACTGTTGATGGGGTCTCAAAAGAGACGATGCTCTTTGGTATGCCTGGCTCACTTGCACAAGAACAACATAATGTAGTAAATGGAATTGATGTACATATTTCATACGGGGCGAAAGAATTAACACTACCATTTACAATTCATTTAAATGATTTTCAACTTGAACGTTATCCTGGTTCTATGAGCCCATCTTCTTATGCAAGNGANGTAAGGCTTATTGATAANGAAGANGGNATAGATACTCCTTATAGAATTTATATGAATAATGTNTTAGAGCATCGTGGATATAGATTTTTTCAAGCTTCTTATGACCAAGATGAGTTAGGTACAATTCTTTCGGTAAACAATGACCCAGGAACACTTCCTTCATATATAGGGTATACACTCTTAGGAATTGGAATGTTTTGGT
Source organism: Sulfurimonas sp. (assembly GCA_016764205.1). The sequence continues at coordinate 4,616 of JAESSH010000005.1, read as the reverse complement.
CTTTATTTTCAAGAAAGAACCGTTTTTCAAAGTTAGCAGCTAAAGCAAAAAAAGCGAGTGAGGCAAAGGCACTTTCATTTCTTCTAGCAGTAGGTATACTCACAAGTATTACTCCTACATACGCACAAGATTTAGACTCAGTTGTAAAAACGATTGTTGCTTTTGATGAAGAACATGCNANGAAGTTTGGNGAATTAGTGGTTCAAGACCAATCNGGTAGAATGAAGCCAATGGATACGCTCACATCAGAGGTTTTAGCGAAAATTCATGCTCGCTCATCCCTTAGCGTAGATGATTATACTCTTACTTCTAACCAAGTTGTCCTTGGAATGATGATAGCTCCAGAGGCATATAAATATGTAAGAATGATTAAGACAAAAAATAAAGAAATTAACAAACTCATCGGTGCTGATGAAAATGCAAAATACACTTCATTTGCACAGTTTTTCGAAGATCCTGATGGTATGAAGGGCTATAAACTAGGTGAAGCTATTGAAAATGCTATAAGAAAAGAAGCAAAATATAGAGATAAGTTTGATAAAGAGTTGATTCGAGTTGATGAAAGAGTAAATGTATCATTTATGGTTTTTACAGGTTCTCTTATTAAAATTTGGCCAAAACCAAAAGACGCGGGAAATAAGTGGTTTCCAACGATTGAAGCACTCCAAACATTTCTTCCTAAAAATGCGCAGAGAGTGCGTACAACTGCTGTGGATTACTTTACTTCTATTGATGATGCACTTGCAAGTGGAGATTGGCGTATAGCAAATAAAGCTCTTAGTAAAATTGCCCAGTTCCAGTATGAAGTTGGCGAGGCAGTATACCCTTCATCNTCACGAATCAAGGCTGAAGTNTTTTATAATAAAGTNCAGATATTTGAAAGAATTTANCCTTTATATCTTTTAATGGGGTTTATTTTATTGATACTTAGTTTTGTAAAAATCATCAAACCAAGTTTTAAAATACTAGCTATAACAAAGGTGTCATTTGCTTTACTTGTGGTGCTTTTTATAGCACATACTATAGGTCTTGCTAACAGATGGTATATCTCTGGACATGCTCCGTGGTCAAATGGATACGAGTCTATGATATATATCGGTTGGGCTACAGTATTTGCTGGNTTTATTTTCTCAAAGCGTTCGTCTATGACCTTAGCATCAACTTCNATCTTAGCAGGTCTTATTTTATTTGTTGCACACTTAAACTGGATGAATCCACAGGTAACAAACCTTGTTCCAGTTCTTAATTCATACTGGTTAAGTATTCACGTTTCTATGATTACCGCGAGTTACGGTTTTCTTGGTCTTGGTTCATTACTTGGTTTTATTACACTTTTACTTTTCATACTTAAAACAAAAAATAACGAAAAACATATTAGCTTATCCATTAAAGAGCTTAATGCAATTAATGAAATGAGTTTAATCGTTGGTGTTGTTCTTCTATCAGTTGGTAATTTCTTAGGTGGTGTTTGGGCAAATGAATCTTGGGGNAGATACTGGGGTTGGGATCCAAAAGAAACATGGGCACTNGTAACTATTTTGATTTATGCTGTGATTTTACACNTAAGNTTCATAAAATCTTTATANAGTGATTTCAATTTTTCNGTGATAGCAACANTNGCNTATACTTCGGTTATTATGACCTACTTTGGTGTAAATTATTATCTTGCAGGACTTCACTCGTACGCAAAGGGTGATCCAGTTCCTATTCCTGATTTTGTGCCTATTACGTACTTGATTTTATTTGTAGTCATTGCACTTGCTTTTAGAAATAGAAAGTTAACTTAAAAGTTAAAAAGTGGAATTCACAGGTTTTTCAAAAAAAACGCTTCCCTTTTTAAAAGCTATTGGTAAAAATAACAACAAAGAATGGTTCCTCACTCACAAAAGTGAATACGAGGAACTTATATTAAATCCTTCTCGCGCCTTTGTTGTAGAAATGGGTGAACATCTTCAAGCACTTGAACCTACTATAAATGCAGAACCTAAAATAAATAAATCACTCTATAGAATCTATCGTGACACCCGACGTATGGGTGCGAATAAAGCACCAATCAAAGAGAGAATAGGTATAATCTTTTGGCAAGGAAATACAAAGCGGATGCAAAGTTCTTCTTTTTATTTTCATTTTTCCCCTAAAGAGTTGTATGTAGCTGTAGGAGTTCGATGGTTTGAAAAGCCGATGCTTGATGCGTATAGAGAATATATAAGCGATGAAGCTAAACGTCTTGCCTTAGACAAGGTTCTTACTAGTATTAAAGCTAAAGACGCAGGGTATACACATTTAGAGAAAGGTTACAAGCGTTACCCAAGAGGTTTTAACGCAAATATGAAAAGTGCAAATTTAGCACTTTATAAGGGTATGGCAACCTACAAGATTTTAGATCCTCATCTCATAGAAGATGCAGAGAATCTTATAAGTACACTGTTCAAAATCTTTGAAGATATGTTACCCTTACAAAAAATAATGTATGAGATAAGTTTACACATTCAAGATAATTAGATAAAGTTTGAAATAGGAAAAATAATGCCAGCAAAAGAAGCGATAGTTTTACTTAATATGGGTGGACCAAATAACTTAAAAGAGGTTGAACTATTTTTAACAAATATGTTCAATGATAAAAATATTTTAACAATGAAGAGTGACCTCGTAAGAAAATTTGTTGGCGGAATGATAACATTTAGTAGAACTGAAAGCTCACAAGAAATTTATCGTAAACTTGGTGGAAAATCTCCGATTGTTGGGCATACAACTTCACTTGTTAAAAAACTACAAGAAAAAATGGGTGAAAATATTATTGTCGATTTTGCTATGCGTTATACGCCTCCTTTTGCAAGTGAAGTAATCGAGCGACTCAATAAAGCTCAGGTAAATAAAATATATCTCATTCCTCTTTATCCACAACAATCATCTACAACAACAAAGTCCTCCTTAGAAGACTTTGAAGAGCAGTACCATTTGTCAGGGGGTGATGCTATTTTAGTTGAAATAAAACATTTTTTCCAAAATAAAACATATAATAAGTCTGTACTTCAAACGATAAAAGAAAAAATAGGAGATGATGACTATAGAGATTTTGATTTAATCTTTTCAGCACATGGTCTTCCTCAAAAAATTGTTAATGCAGGTGATGTATATGAAAAACATGTTCAAAAACATGTTGCTATTTTAAGTAAAATGCTCCAAGAAGAGAATATGGGTTTTCATGCCATTCATTTAGCCTACCAGTCAAAGGTTGGACCTCTTGCATGGCTTAAACCTTCTTTAGAAGAAAAAATAAAAACAGTACGTAATCGTGGTATTTTGGTTGTTCCAATAGCCTTTACAATCGATAACTCTGAAACAGACTTTGAGCTTGAGATAGAATACAGAGAAATAGCACAAGACTTGGGATTTAAACAATACCGAGTAGCACGCTGCCCNAATGANAGTNNNTTGTTTGTNGATGCNTTAGCTGAAATNTANAAAAAGATGAAGTAATGAAAGTAGTTATTTTTGATATGGANGGAACACTTTTAGANTCTAAAAAAGATATTACAATTTCNATTAATTATATTCGTGACNTGCATTATAAGCTTCCACCNTTAAGTGAAGCNTTTGTAGTTGANGCGATAAANATGGANGTNAGAAACCTNCCTAAAATGTTTTATGANACAGAGGTATATGAAGACAAGGANAGAAAAGTATTTGANGTNCATTATGCNCAGCAGTGCGTACAGAATCCTTACCTTTATGATGGANTCAAAGAAACACTTCAAACACTTTATGAGAGTGGTATAAAGCTTTCTGTGGCTACAAATGCTCCTACACCCTTTGCTAAAAGAATGTTGGAGCATCTGAGCGTAGATGTTTTGTTTGATGTTATTATAGGTGCAGATAAAGTGAGTGCCTCAAAACCTGATCCACAAATGATAAACGAGATACTCGCCTTTTATGACTTTGATGCAAACAAAGATACTGCTTGGATGGTTGGAGATAATTCCAAAGATATTTTAAGTGCAAATAATGCTGGAATTCAATCCATGTTCGCAACATGGGGCTTTTCTCCAGAGGGTGAAAATGAAACTTTAATTCATCATCCAAAAGAGGTCTTAGCTATAGTTTTATAATTTTTTATGATAAAATAAGTCAAATTTTTTATTTGGAGTAAACAATGTTTGCTGATGACTTACTCATATCCTTTGCTTTTATGACACTTCTTTTTTTACGACAAATTTTTATATTAAGGCAACCAAACAAAATAAACTATGCACCTTTAATGATAGGAATAGGGCTTATTAGTTCTATTGTTCATTTTATTATTTATCCCGAATCTCAAGACTTAGTACTTTTATTTAGAGAGTCATTTTTTCCTCTTTTAGTTTCTTTACTACTTTATATAGTGATGAACATACTTCATCAAACACAAGAAAGTGAAAATTCTAAGGCACACAATAAGTTTACAAAAGTGATGGTTGAACAAGTAACACAGCTTAAAGAATTTATGGGAGAGCTTGAATATAGAATGATAAACTATCAACTAGAAGATAGAAGGTCCCAAGAAGAGATGCGTTTAAAATTTATAGAAGACATTCAAGCATTAGAGCAGATAAAAATCAATCAACAAACTTTTATGG
>JAESSH010000004.1 GCA_016764205.1 Sulfurimonas sp. | reverse complement strand
CGGATTGTTTTTTAACAGGAGATATTAAATACCATGATGCAATGGAGGCAAAAAGTATAAATTTATCACTTATTGATATAAGACATTTCGAAAGTGAGCATATATTTCCACAAATATTAGCAAAANATTTGAAAATTTTAGGTTTAGAAGTTATAATTGCATCATCAAAAAACCCATTTACGTATATTTAGGTANACNTTACCTAAATAAATGCTAATGNAAAATTAAAGGGAGTCCAATGAATCCGCACCTNAAGCAGTTAATAGACCTTTCAAAAATAGATAAAGAAATCGANGATTTTGAACCAAAAATTGAAGAAGCGAATTATAATTATGAAGCAGCTTTAGCAAAAACGAAGAGTATAGAGTCAGATACTGAGAATTTAAGTAACGAAATTAAAGATGAAGAACTTAAAAAAGCAAAAAATGAATTGCACCTTGCAGAACTTTCTCAAAAACTTGAAGATAACTCTAAAAAAAGTGCTGATATCAAAACTGAACGTGAGATGAAGTCACTTCAACTTGAAGAAGAGATTGCAAAAGAGCAGGTCACTTTTGCAAATGAAGAGATTGCAAGAATAGAAAAAATCATTGAATCAAAAAAAGAGCAACTAGACGCTGCCAAAATCTCTTTTAGTGAATTACAAACAAATTTAGAAACAGTCAAAGCAGAAGTTGATGGAAAGTTATCATTGATTAATAAAGAAAGACAAGTTGTATTTGTCAAAAAAGAAAAACTTCTTGGTGGTATAAATCAAAAAGGTTTAGCATTTTATCAAAAGATTCGTAGGTGGGCTAAAAATACTACGGTTGTTGTTGTAGAAGAACAAGCATGTATGGGTTGTCATATGATCATTAGTGATAAAATATTTGCTGATGTTATCAAAGCAGAAGATATTACTACATGTCCACATTGTGGTCGTATTCTTCATGTGGAAGCATCACAAGAATAAGAAAAATGCCTTTTAGCATTTTTTACTATACCTTAAGTGTTTTACTTTATTTCATAGCATTACCACTTTTGGTATATCTCTCTTTTAAACAAAAATACAAAGAATCTATTCCCTCACGTTTTTTTCTTTTTAACAACACAAGATTTAAATATGAAAATGGAATATGGTTTCATGTATGCTCTTTTGGTGAGGCTAAAGCACTTGCCCCACTTCTAAAAGAGTTGGAGGATGAAGATGTTAAGNTTACAACNGTAACACAAACAGGTCAAACANAAGTNAAAAANTANNNTGNNGANTGTCGNTANTTACCTTATGAAATGTTTATACCTTTTTGGATAAAAAAACAAAAGGTTCTTGTAGTNTTAGANGCNGAATTTTGGTANATGTTGTTTGCAACTATGCAAGCAAGGGGTACTCGAGTAATCTTGTTAAATGCTAGAATCTCACAAAAGTCTGCAAAAAAATATTTGCAGATGGCTTGGTTTTACAAAAGAATCTTAGAGAAAGTAGAAATAATTTATGCGCAAAGTGAAGCAGATAAGAACCGTTTCTTAGCATTGGGTGCAAGAAATATTGAGGTAATTGGAAATATAAAATTAGCTGCTACAATTAGTAAAACAAAAGACTATTCAAAACAAGACAGAGAAGTAATTGTAGCAGGTAGTACCCATGAAGATGAAGAAGAGTATATTTTACAAGCATTTTTAGAGTATAAAAAAACACATACAGCAAGGTTAATTATAGTTCCAAGACATCCTCAAAGATTCGAGCATGTGTATGCACTTATGCGTAGGTATTCACAAGAGTATAATGTGAGTATTTCAAGATTGAGTAAAAATGATACATTTGATACTGATATAATCCTTGTTGATGCAATGGGTGAGCTAAATAATATTTATGCAATCAGTGATATAGCAATAGTTGGTGGAGCTTTTAAAAAAGGAATAGGTGGGCATAACCCACTTGAACCAGCGTACTTTGGATGTAAAATNATTACNGGTAANTATTTNCATGACCAAAGAGAGCTTTANAAGTATGTGCATCANGTGCAATATTGTGAAGCGGGTGCAATTTATGAGGCNTTNNNAAAGACAAAAGAATTACCACCATCAATGGTAGAAGAAACAATAAATCTAGAAAAAGTAATAAATAAAATTAAGGAGCCTTAAGTGGCAATTGAAAAAGCATATAAAATTTTGGCAGTACAAGAGGGAATTTCAAATTCTCAGGCAAAGTCTATGATAGACAGAGGTTTGGTGTACGTTGGAAATAAAAAAGTAGTTATTGCTCGTGGTGAGATTGATGAAAAAACAAGTTTTCGAGTTATAAAAATTGAGAGAGCGAAACCTATTTTTGAAAACGATGATTTAATTGTTGTTGACAAACCAGCCTATGTAAATTCAGATGAGATAGAGAGGCAGTTTAAACCAGCTGTTTTATTGCACCGACTTGACCGTGAAACAAGTGGAGTACTTATGCTTGTAAAAAATGAAGAGTTTCGAGAACGTGCTATTAAAGAGTTTCAAAAAGACAATGTATATAAAGAGTATATAGCTTGGGTAGAAGGGATAATATCAGAACCAATAGAGGTTGATAAACCTATTCTGACACAAAAGAAAAATAACAAAGCATATTCAAATGTTTCACCTAAAGGAAAACCAGCAAGAAGTGAGTTTTTCCCAGATATTGTGAGTGCAAATAAAACAAAAATAAAATGTATCATTCATCATGGACGTACCCACCAAATACGTACACATTTACGTTATATAGACCATCCAATAGTTGGGGATGAACAATACGGAGGAAGACGTGCAAAACGCGTNATGCTTCACGCNTATAAGGTNCGNCTCTTAGGAATGGAGTTTGTGGCNAAAGAGCCAAAAATGTTTATAGATTTNCAATAAANAAAGTAAATTTTTGTTATAATTGCCAAAATATAAAAATAGATATAAAGAGATACAATGTTTGATACTTTAACTGATTCGTTTACAAATGCTATAAAAAAGATTCGTTTTCATGACGACGAAAAAGCTTTAACNAAAGCACTTAATGAGCTCAAAAAAAACTTATTAAAAGCAGATGTGAATCACAAAGTTGTTAAAGAGTTGATACTCAAGGTTCAAGAAGAAACTAAAGAAAAAGGAATTGGGAAAGACCAATTCCTTGAAGCAATGCGTAATGCTCTTTATGAACTCTTGGAAATTGGAAGTAGCAAGGGCTTTACATTTTCCTCTAATCCTCCAACTGTGATTCTTATGACAGGTCTTCAAGGTTCAGGTAAAACAACTACAACCGGTAAACTAGCACTTTATTTGAAAAACAAGCAAAAAAAAGTTCTGGTAGTCGCAGCCGATTTACAACGTTTAGCAGCGGTTGAACAACTTCGTCAAATTACAGCAGAGATAGAAGTAGAGTTATTTGAGCAAAGCGATACTACAAACCCAGTAGAAGTTGTGTCAGCAGCAATAAAATATGCGCAAGANAAAATCTATGATGTAGTCTTAATAGATACAGCAGGTCGTTTAGCAATTGATGATGCGCTTATGGGTGAACTGAGTGAAGTAAAAGCAGCAGCAAAACCGCATGAGATTTATTATGTAGCTGATTCTCTTACAGGACAAGATGCGATACGAACAGCAACTTCGTTTAAAGAGCAAATTGGTATCGATGGTGTGATTTTAAGCAAGTATGATGGTGATTCTAAGGGCGGAGTAGCACTTGGATTATCTTCTCAAGTACAAGTGCCTCTTCGTTTTATTGGCTCTGGTGAAAAGATGCAAGACTTAGAGGTTTTCATCCCAGAGCGTGTTGTNAACCGTTTAATGGGCTTTGGNGANATTGAGGGTTTAGCGGAAAAGACAGCTTCTATTATTAGTGAAAAAGATGCAAAAAGAATTACTAAAAAGATTCAAAAAGGTAAGTTNAATTATAATGACTTTTTAGAACAAATGGAATCAATGAAAAAAATGGGTTCTATGAGTTCAATTATGGGAATGATGCCTGGAATGGGAAAGATGTCAAAGGCAATTAAAGATTTTGATTTTGAAAATTCTAGTGAGCTTAAGAACATTAAATCAATGGTTTCTTCTATGACAAAGAAAGAGAGAGAGAATCCAGAACTTTTAAATAACTCAAGAAAGATGAGAATCGCAACAGGTTGTGGACTTACGCAAGTTGAGATTAATCGTATGATAAAACAATTTAAAAATGCTGGAAAAATGGCAAAAAAATTCTCAGGAAAAAATGGGATGAAACAAATGCAACAAATGATGGGTGGAGCAGGAGCAATTCCTCGCTAAAATAAAAATATAGCTAGGCTATAAGGTTCTTCACTTAAATATTTTTACTTTATAAATCACTTTATAGCTTATGTCTTCAAGTGCTACAAGACCGAAGTCTCGGCTGTCTATACTATCTATACCTGTTCCTTGAACAAAGTATTTATCATCTACTATTTTTTCAATTCTTTTTATCATTTGTCCGTATCCTTCTTTGGAGAAGACAATAACATTATTCGTTTTTAATTTATAAAATTTATAAACTTTTATACAAACAACAAGCTGCCCATCTAAATATAAAGGGTAAAGTGAATTACCCTTTATTTTAAATATTTTTAACATTATAAAACTGGTATAACAATCTCTTCGGCTGGAGGATATGGAGCGACAACCCTTTTTGTTTCTATATCTTTTAGTTTCCAGAAAATTTCTGCAAACTTATTGACTTCATCAAGGAGTTCCATAGATTTCTCTCTAGATACATGTTGTTTTACAGCTCCAGCTTTCATCATTATGTTATGAACAATTTGATGTATTTCAGGAAATTTTTCTAAATGAGGTNGTTTAATAAAATCGCCCCATATAATTCTTATTTCTTCTTTACAAAGAGCAGCTTCTTCTTCTTTTGTAGCGATATATCGAGATATATCATTTTGAAGCTGTGCTTCGCTATCTGGTTTCNTNTCATNCTTAGCAGTAATTAAATCTACCATTCTTATAACNCTNAAGGCNGATATTATTGCTCTATTTGGATCATAAATACCACATGGTACATCGCAGTGTGCTTTTACTTCTTCTAATTGAAACATCTTTCTTCCTTTTTTGTAATATGGCTATAGTGCCAACTTAAANTACANCTATGTATAGTCTAAGTTGGTNNTATAAAATATTTTTTATATTNTTTTGAGTAGCATATTCTTTNGCACTAAGAGATGGATANACATCNTCATNTANATNAAATCCTAAGTGNATAAGCATTTTTATCACTGAGANCTTNTTCTTGTGNATAGCCCAAAACAGTACATTNCTNCCCTTTGTATCTTTAAGAGTTAAATCCATACCNTGGCTTGCAAAGTANTCTATATTTTTATCTAATCCNAAAATGGCAAGTTCAAAAAGTAAACACCAACCATTTTGAGCCTGNTANTTNATNTTTNCTCCATTAAGNAGNAGTTGTTGTAAGGTTTTTTTATTATCTGCATGCANTACNAGTTCTGANGAAACAAGNACNNTAAAAGTATTAAGAGATGAGATGTAAAACTCCTTGNGTNCTTAAGTTATATGCACCTATNCTAATGGACATAATCCCAACNGAGACAAGTGCNTAACGTAAAACTNTTTTAGAGTTAATGAATGTGTTGTTTANAAGGTAGATTAAGTANCCAAAGCAGANAAAAACAAGACTAACACCNAAGATAAATGAAAGTATAATTTCTATNCCNACATGTTGATGTGAAATAACACTTAAGGTAATTAACATCCCNCNTATACCNCCAATACCCATGAGNAAACCCAATGATAAGAGCATTTTTTTNNCATGNGGATGTGTATTNTGGTAGTAAATATGGGTATGTTTTTNTGTGTCATGTTGATGCTTGTCTAGTCGTATCTTATGTGTAAAAGCAAGATAGACTAAATACAATCCCATGAGGAGAATAACTG